>JBAWXL010000124.1:0-12778 GCA_037144095.1 Bacteroidota bacterium | reverse complement strand
TGATTAGTAATCATCAAATAATCTCACGCATCCCAAATGCTAAGTAACTTTTACATTTAATTTGATCATACTTATCAAAAATCAATAACAAAGCTAACTAATAAGTTCCATTTCTTTTTCTTATTATCCACTCAGCTGAAACTAATAATATGATAAAAAGAATTAACCAAACAGACTTAATGATTTCAGTAAATTTCTTTTCAGAATAAGTCAAAGTTTTAATCGAACTATTATCAATTAAAGCATTTGATAATTTATCTATTTGTTTAGAATAAAACATTTTACCATTATTTTTTATAGCTAATTGATACATCAAATTATAATCAGCAGTGCTTTGTTCAGTTTCAATATTCACAGCATTCACAATAAATTGACCCGAATAATTATAAGTTTTATCACCTAATTTTGTGTTGGCTTTATAGCTATAAATTCCAACAGCTAAGTTCCCTGCATTTAGGTTATAAGCTTTATCTGTTCTGTTAAACACAAAATTAAATTCCTTTTCATTATTTCTTGAAATAGCAATATTCACATCCGGTGAATTAATCAACTCATAAGCATCATTATAAAGCTCCCCTCCTATTTCAACCGGATCATTTTCAAAGTAGGCAGCATTTGTAATCACTTTAAACTTTGTTTTAGCTTTATCGGCTAACATATATTGAGCTATTTTATCAATCACTTCATCAAATAAATTATGATTTTGATTGTATGTGTAGTTATATAATCTCCACTTCCATAAACCTTCACCTGTTATAATGCCATTTAAATAATTTTGATTGTTAATAAATAATGCTGATGGATATTGCGTTACCAAAGAACCAATTTTTTGATAAGCTAACACATTAGCTTGGTGCAATATTTTATAATTACCAAAAAAACAATTCAATGGAGGTAATTCTTTAAAGTATTTTTTTAGATCATCACTTAATGAGAATTGAGCAAAATTAGGGTTTAAACTAGCTTGTGATTCATTCATAAGCTGGTTAGATATACTAATTGATAATCCAGTTTTTGCTTCATTAAATAAACTAATATTAGTTTGGTTTCCAATTATATATAATATTGGAATTGAAGTCTTCTGACAAGTACTTATTAGATTACCTAAAGGATATTGATTTGAAGGGAGTTGATGTAAGATGACCAAATCATATTGATTAATATTCTTATTGAAATTATCTGCTTTAAACTGCTCATAATCATAATTTTCAAACTTATTAAAAGCTTGTTTTAAAGCAGAAACATCAGGATGCGCCGAATTGTAAAGTAATAATATTTTTTTCTTATTTTCGATAACGTTTATAAATATATCTCTTTTATTATTAGATTCATTCGATTCGCTATCTATTTTATTAATCGAAATTTGATAATGTTGTATTTCAGCTTTGTCAGGTGTAATCCAAAAAGTTTCAGTTTGAAAATGTTTATTTGAATTAATTTTAAATTCCTTATTTTGAACAACTTTATTATTTTTACTTAATACAATAGTACATGCTTTTCCAGCTAAATTATCTGCTTGAATATTTACTTCAATTGGAAAATCATTCTTAATATAAACAGTCTTCGGATAGTTTATTTTTTTGATATAAGCATCAATTTTAGAAAGTGTATCTCCCATTGCTATGGTATAAATAGGATAAGAAGGTTTTTCTATTGCGTATAAAGGATTCAGTCCTTTATTATACAAGCCATCACTAGCTATTATAACACTTCCAATATTTTTTGATCCATAATTTTCTTCTACATATTTAAAGAAATCAGAAAAATTTGTTGTCTTATCTATATAATTAGCTTTAAAATCATTTTCAACTTTTGCACCAAATGAAAGTAATTTTACATCAAACTTATCTTTCAATGATTCAGCTAATTGTTTTAATTGTTTTGGAAATTCATTTAGATAAAAAACAGAATCAGTAGCAAGTTTTATAGATTCTGAATTATCAGCTCCAATAATTATTATAGGCTTTTCCGATATTTTATTATCAGTTCTAATGAATGGAGATAGAAGTAAAAATGAAATTAAAGATAAGCATATACCTCTTATTAAGAAAAGTAAATAAAATGTTTTCTTATGATAAGCCTTTTCTTTCTTGTTAAAATACAAAATAAAACTCAATAAAAATCCAAATAGAACACAAAGAACAAAAAACCAAATCGGGTATTCACTTATGATTTTCAAAGTAATATATTTGTTAAGTTAATGATTTTAGGTGTGAAGACCGCCACAAACTGAGATTACCTGACCGGTAATGTATGTAGATAAATCAGAGGCAAGAAAAACTGCCAATTTTGCAACATCTTCTGGAAGTCCAACTCTCTTCAAGGGAATATCTTTAACCCATCCTTCTTTAATTTCAGGTGGTAAAACAGAGGTCATTTCAGTTTCAATAAAACCAGGCGCGATAGCATTGCAACGAATGCTTCTTGAGCCCAATTCCTGAGCTACCGATTTAGAAAATCCGATTATTCCTGCTTTAGAGGCTGAATAATTAGATTGCCCTGCATTTCCTTCTATCCCAACAACTGAACTGATATTAATGATTGATCCTGAGCGTTTTTTCAACATTACCTTTTGAATTGCCTTAGTATAATTGAAAACTGATTTAAGGTTGATATTGATTACCATATCCCAATCATTTTCAGTCATTCTTAATAGAAGATTATCGCGAGTAATTCCTGCATTATTCACTAAAGCATCGATAGTACCGAAATCTTCAACCACTGAATTTATCAATGATTCTGCCTGATCAAATTTTGAAGCATCCGAAACATAAGCTTTTGCTTTTACTCCAAAGGCTCTTAACTCATTTTCTAATGATATGGCTCTATCATCATATTGAAGGTCGGTAAATGCAACATCAGCACCATTCTTTGCAAACTCAATGGCAATAGAACGTCCTATCCCTCTTGATGCACCTGTAATTAAAGCTTTTTTCCCAACTAACAAACTCATAATTAATTTATTTAAGTAATTTATATAATGTTTAAATTAAATCCATTTTAGCATACCAAAATCCTGCCTGTGCGGTAGAAATTCATTTTTAGCAAACATCCTAAATGAATAATCATAAACTCCCACTTTTGCAATTGGGACTTCACAAGCAAAAGTAACAATATTATTTTTTTGTTCAACAATTTCTAATTGATGATTAAAAAGAATTTTTTTAACAATGTCATCTTCCTTTCTTCCAAATAGAACTTCAATCCCAACATCTACAGGCTCAAGCTCCCCAGTATCAATGGTTACAGATGCTTTAAAGACATCTCCTAAGAATAATGCATCTTTTGAATCGGGAACATTCATATTCGTAATTTCGATTTGATTCCATCCATGTTCGATGCGTTTTTTCCAGATAGCAATATTTCGTGCTATGCAAAAATCGCCCACTTCGAGTTGTTTTGAGCGAGAATTTAAAGGAAAATAAAATTTCTTTGTATAATCTTCCAACATTCTATGAGTGGTAAAGAATGGAGATATTTCAGAAATAGTATTCTTAATATGAGAAATCCATTGGGTAGGAATATTGTCGGAATTTCTTTTATAATATAAAGGGATTATTTCATCTTCAAGCAAATTGTATATGGTTTCAGCATCCAGAACATCTTGCATGGGTTGATCAGCATAAGTACGTGATTCTTTTAAAGCCCAACCGGCACCTGCCTTATAACCTTCTGCCCACCATCCGTCTAACACACTCAGATTAATAACTCCATTCATGATGGCTTTTTCGCCACTGGTTCCACTTGCTTCGAGAGGTCGGGTGGGCGTATTTAGCCATATATCACATCCAGCAACAAGCTTTTTAGCTAACTCAATATCATAGTTCTCAATGAAAGTTATTTTACCAATAAATTCATCTTGACGCGATATTTCAATTATTTTTTTAATTAAATTCTGTCCTTCAATATCCTTGGGATGCGCTTTACCTGCAAATACAAATTGAACAGGCATTCCTTTAATGTTACATAAATAAGCCAAGCGTTCGATATTGTTGAATAACAAATGTGCTCTTTTATAAGATGCAAATCTTCTGGCAAAACCTATAGTTAATGCCTTTTCATCAATGGCATCTATGGTTTTTAAAATGTATTTTGGATTTTCCTGTCTTAATGTAAGATTTTCGTTTAAACGTTCTTTAATATTACTAATCAATTCAGAACGTAAATTATTTCTTACTTCCCAAATTTCATTATCAGGTACGCTTTGTATGTTTTTCCATTTCTCAGGATTGGCATGATTATATAAGAAATCTTCTCCCAAGTATTTATTATACAAGCTTAACCACTGACGCGAAATCCAGGTTGGGAAATGCACACCATTGGTTACATAATCAATGTACAATTCATTGGGATAGAAACCAGGGAACATATTTTTAAACAATTCCCTTGACACAACTCCATGAATTTTACTAACCCCGTTTGTTTCCTGTGAAAGCTTAATTGCTAAGGCACTCATCTGGAATTTATTGTCTCTTGGATCAGGTTGCATTTTACCTAAATTCATAAACTCTTCCCAGGTGATTTTTAATCTTTCAGGATAGTGAGGAATGTAGGTTCTAAGAATGTCTTCAGGAAAAACATCATGACCAGCTGCTACAGCAGTGTGAGTTGTAAACAATGAAGTGGCTCTTACCATTTCAACTGCCACATCAAAAGTAAGTTTATGTTCAACAACAAATTTCCTGAGTCTTTCTAAACCTGCGAAAGCAGCATGACCTTCATTGCAATGGAAAACATCCGGTTTAATTTTCAGGGCTTCGAGAAGGCGAATCCCTCCTACTCCTAACAATAATTCCTGTTTAAAGCGATTTTCGTTTTCGCCTCCATATAAATGAAAGGTAACTAAACGATCATAATCAGTGTTTTCTTCAATATCTGTGTCCATCAAATATAAGCAAACCCTTCCCACTTCAACTTTCCATACTTTTGCATACAAAGTCCGCCCTGGTAATGCAAGGCTGATTTTCAGCCAATTATTGTTTTCGTCAAAAACAGGCGTCAAGGGTAATTGCGAAAACTTTTGGTTGCTGTATTGATTTATCTGTTCGCCATGCAACGAAATAATCTGATTGAAATATCCCTGGCGGTACAATAATCCAATGCCCACCATATTGATATTGGTATCACTGGCTTGCTTGAGATAATCACCTGCCAACATGCCTAAACCACCTGAATATATTTTAAGTGTATTATGTAAGCCAAACTCCATACTGAAGTAGGCAATTGATGGAATCGCCGGATCGGGTTTTTCCGCTAGATAGCTTTCTAAGCGATCATAAATTTCATTTAATTTCTCATTAAAATCTACTCTGGTTTCCAGCTTCTTAATATCATCATATGATAAAAGTTCGAGTAGAAGAATTGGATTATTTCCTGATTCTTTCCATAAAACAGGGTCAATCATTTCAAACATATCGTGTGCTTCAAAATTCCACGACCACCAAAGATTTTTGGCTAACTTTTGAAGTTTCTCCAATGACTTAGGAATAAATGTTTTTATCAACAACTTTTTCCACTCAGGTTTATTAAGTTCAGTGGCAGGCTGTAAGCTATCGGATGGTAAAGTCTTGCTTGAGTACATATCTGCTCTGTTAATGGCTTTCTCAATTGCAATAGAATAAGCTTTTTGATATTCAACAATAAGTTTTTCCCATAAAGCTGAATTCGAAATCTGGAATGCTTTGGTTCTAAGTTCTTGAATTTGCTCGGCTGAACAAGAACATATAAACTGAATTTGTTTGGCAATGGATTTAACAACTTCTGCTGAATTATGGTCGTTACGAGGAACAACATTTACTGCATGATTTGAAAATCCCAAGGATTCAGCCCAAATGCCAAATCCGGCAAGGGTTGTGGTGATGGTTGGAATATGAAACGCAATACTTTCCAAAGGAGTGTAACCCCAAGGTTCATAATAAGATGGAAATACCGATAAATCGAAACCTATCAGTAAATCGTAATAATGCATATTGAACAATCCATCATCTCCATTCAAATAGCAGGGCACAAAAATTACTTTTACCTTACCACCTGGCATATTTAACAAACCAAATTCTTTTAGTTTGTTCATAATAGGATCGTGTTCGGCATTGTGCAGTGTATGTGTGAGATAACGCTCTGGTTTTGGATTTGCAAAATCGGGACTATCTAATCGCTCAATAATATTTCGTCTTGCACCTAAATGACCAGCCGGAACTGTAATGTATGCCAATACAGGAGTTTCGTTTTCCGCATCATTTTGAACGGCAGCAAGTGCTTCAATGAAAAGATCAATCCCTTTGTTATGAAACTCATATCTTCCGCTTGTTATCAAAAGTTTGCTTTCGCGCGGGACTTTCTGATTGAAAACGGCTTCGGCAACTTGAAAAAGCTTCTCTTTTGCTATCGAACGTTTTTCTTCAAAAGCATCATCTGCAGGAACAAAGGAAGGTTCGAAACCATTTGGTGTGATCACATCAGGATTCACCCCCAGAAAGTTTTTACATTCGTTAGCCGTAATCATGCTCACTGTGGTGAATGCATCGCAATGTTGAGCGGCTAATTTCTCAACAGAATATTTTGAATGAACATTATGCATATTAGAAATTACTTCTGCATTATACTGTTCAATGTTTTCATAAAGTGGAAGCCCGTTACCTGCTATGGTTCTGCCAATTACTGTTGCATGAGTGGTGAAAGCGCAAGCAATTTGAGGAACATATTTTTTAAGGTATAAAACACCGGTTCCGGTTAGCCATTCGTGAAATTGAGCAACGATGTATTCTTGTGCTGTGATGTTTTCCTGATAAAAACTTTCAATCACTTTGGCAGCACCCCAGCCAAACAGCGCTGGTTCGATATAATCCCATTGCCCATTTAGAGAGTCTAATTTATAGGTTTCCCACAGCTCGGCAAAAATAATATCTTTAATGGCAAATAGTGAAGTGAAATCAAACAGTATCACAATGGGGCTTCCACTGATATTCCATCTGCCAACTTTAAAATATAAACCATCTTTTTCTGCTTTTTCGCGCCAGGCTCGAAAGCGGTTTTTTTCTTCAATAAATTCCGGATTATGAGATGTTTCCTTCCAAACATCGGGGCCTATCAATATGTATTTGTTTCCGTATTCTTCTTCAATGGTTTTCGCTTTGGTCGAAATTACAGTATGTATCCCTCCTACTTTGTTACAGATTTCCCAACTGACCTCGAATATGTAATCAGGTTTAAGCATGCGTTTTGGTTTTGTTTTTTAAAAGAGTTTGCAAAAGTACTATTTTTTGACTTAGAAATTTGAGTAGTTTTAAAGCATATTGAATAAAACGTTTATCTTTGAAATAAATTTCATCTCTATGTCGACATCCAAATTTTATAAGCTATACATCAAATCAGGTTTATATATAATGGTTCTCAACATTTTAATGATGATTGGTTCGACCTATCATTTTTTGTTTGTGTTTAAATTTCCCATCAATGCCTGGCTGTTATACAATGCCTGTGTGCCTGCCACCAGCTTATATGTCATAGGATATATTGTAAAAAATCGGGTCATAATCAATATTTCCATCCCGTTTATGCTGATGTTTGGCGGGGGTGGATTGTTTTTGTTTCACTGGTATGGTGCAGCATTGGTGGCACAAATGGGTCATATCTTTATGTTAATGGCAATTATTTGGATTATCTCAGATAATTCCTTTCATAAACAATGGAAAAGGGCTTTTGTTGGCATGAGCATAGGATTTTTGTTGTTTTTTCTCTTCACAAAACTACAAAAAGCTTATGCCATCGAACATCCTGAACTCTTCGAAAAGTTCAGCGAACTAATGGATGTGAAGAAGATGATGGGGCTGTATTAAGGTGGAAGGGGTTTAGGCTGAAGACTAATAGACTTTTAGCTATTTAGGCTTTTAGGAAGCCCAAACAGGCTGAACCAAACCTACCAGGTTTACAAAACCTGTTAGGTTTTTTCAAAAGGCTGAAGGTGGTTAGACTGAAGCTTGAAGGAGGATAATAGACTTTTAGCTGTTTAGAAGCAAAATGCTTGTTATTTAATACGTTGCAACACCTAACAATTAGAACAGAACCTCTCCATCGGGGTAAACGGAATCTCTCCATTCTTAAACAAAAGTTCCCTATTTTTGAACCAAAGTTCCCCTTTTTGAAACCAAAGTTCCCCTTTTTGAAACCAAATTTCCCTATTTTTGAACCAAATTTCCCCTTTTTGAAACCAAATTTCCCCATTTTTGAACCAAAGTTCCCCATTTTTGAACCAAAGTTCCCTTTTTTTGAACCAAAGTTCCCGTTTTTTAAACTAAAGTTCCCCGTTTTTAAATCGTAGTTCCCCGTTTTTTAAATAGACCTACTTTAAACTAAGAAAATCAAATGAATAAACTATAGTTAAATAATTATTTATCAAAGCTATATATATTATAAATACGACAAATAATAATCAGATTAATGATGAAAAGGAAATCAAAACAGGGAGCTTCGAAAAGCTCAGTTTCCACACCTGTCGTTTAGCCTGTAGAAATGCAGTACTCTGAAAGGATGATGAACCTTTAGAAACGAACATTTACAAATAAGCTTGCAATAACAAACATATCGAAATAATAAATATCAATTAAAAGATACATTGTATATTTTATTTTTTTTGTATTTTAGCACTCTAAAAATCATTCTAATATTAATCAATTCAAAATATAAAAAAACCAGTAAAATAAGCCTATTTACAAACAATCAAAAACAAAAAAAACATGAAAAAAACATTTACATTTTTATTTAATCTGGCGCTCATTGCCATACTATTTGCGCCAAAAACCCATGCCCAAAACTGGGAACCTGTAAAAACCGGCGGGTTTTCTGCAGGAGAGGCTCATATAACAAGAATAGCATTTTATGGAAATACTCCCTATGTTGTTTATAAGGATTACAGTAATAACAATAAAGCTACTGTAAAGAAATATGATGGAGCTAATTGGGTAAGCGTTGGCGTGGAGGGTTTTTCCGCCGGAGAGGTTGATTATTTATCAATTGCAATTGATGGGGCAGGGACACCCTATGTAGGATATCAGGATAGATATAACGGCTCCCGCACTACAGTTATGAAATTTAATGGTTTCAATTGGGAAAATGTAGGCACTCCTGGCTTTTCCAGCACAAGCGCTTTTTATGCTTCACTTGCATTGAACAGCAGTGGCACACCCTATCTGGCTTATCAGGATGGAGGAAATGATTACCGGGCAACGGTCAAGAAATTTGATGGTTCAAACTGGGTGACAGTAGGTGCAGCAGGTATTTCAACCGGAATAGCTGAAAATGAATCATTCGTAATTAGTAATGATGATTTTCCATATCTGGCTTATATTGACGATGCTAACGGTCATCGAGCTACAGTAAAAAAATTCGATGGTTCAAATTGGGTTACAGTGGGTACTGAAGGGTTTTCTGTTGGAACCCCTTTTGGTATAAACCTGACACTTGATGGCAGTATTCCTTATGTGGCTTTTGCGGATGGTGCGAATAGCCAGAGAGCTACAGTAATGAAATTCAATGGCGCTAATTGGCAAGCAGTCGGTGCAGCAGGATTTTCTACTAATACTTATATTCAGGACACAAAAATAAAAATTATTAACGGCACTCCTTATATTGTTTATTCAACTTCAAGAGGAATAGTTCAGAAATTTGATGGTTCAAATTGGGTTAATGTTGGTGATATTTTAGGATATGATGCTTCTTTTACTTCAATTTCGTACGATGCAATTGGCACACCTTTCGTGGTTTATAGTGATGGCTATAATAGTAATAAAGCCACCGTAAAGAAATTTAATGGTTCAAACTGGGAAGCAGTTACTACGGGAGGGTTTTCTGCCGGAGAAGCAAAATACACATCCATAAAATGCTATAGTAATACTCCTTATGTGGCTTATGAAGATAATTTTAACGGCAATAAAGCCACAGTAATGAAATTTAATGGTTCAAATTGGCTTTCAGTCGGGGCACCCGGTTTTTCTGCCGGTGAAGTTAGGACCACATCCATAGCAATTAACGGTACCGGTATCCCATATGTGGTTTATAAGGATTGGGCAAATGCCGGTAAAGTTACGGTTATGAAATTTGATGGTTCAAGTTGGGTGACAGTTGGCTCTGCTGGTTTTTCTGCAGGAGAGTCATATTATACAAGTATAGCAATTGACGGCAGCGGCACTCCGTATGTGTTTTATCAGGATGTTGTAAACGGCAATAAAGCTACAGTAATGAAATTTAATGGTTCAAATTGGGTGACAGTTGGCTCTGCCGGTTTTTCTGCCGGAATAACTCTTGATTCATATTTAGCAATTGATGGTAGCGGCACTCCTTATGTAGTTTATGGAGATGAGGCAAACAGCTATAAAGCTACAGTAATGAAATTTAATGGCTCCAATTGGGTTGCAGTCGGTTCTGCGGGTTTTTCTGCTGGAGAAGCTATGTTTACATCAATGGCATTTGACCACAATGGTATTCCTTATGTTGTTTATGAGGATTTAGGGAACAGCTATAAAGCTACAGTTATGAAATTTAATGGTTCAAATTGGGTGTCAGTTGGCTCAGCCGGTTTTTCTACCAGTGGGGCTCAATATACATCCATTGCTTTCTACGGCAACATTCCTTATGTGGCTTATGAGGATTTAGGAAACAGCTTTAAAACAACGGTAAAGAAATTTGATGGTTCATCCTGGATAACGGTTGGCACTGCAGGTTTTTCTGCCGGAGAAGCGCGTAACACATCCATTGCTTTCAGTTATAGCGGTATTCCTTATGTGGCTTATGCTGACGTTGTAAATGGAGTTAAAGCTACTGTCATGAGATTTCCCTGTGCTAGTCCTTATATTAGCAGCCAATACACAGATGGACAAACTCAATGTTTGGGAGGAACTTTTACTCCAATTTCAGTAACTGCTTCAGGAACCAATCTGGTTTACCAATGGTATAGCAACACCACTGCCTCTATCATAGGCGGTACCCCTGTTGGAACAAACTCCAATAGTTATAATCCATTGACTAACAATGTAGGTACACTTTATTATTACTGTATCCTAAGTGGCGATTGCGGAACAGCAACCAGCGAAGTTTCGGGTGCATTTATTGTAAATGCTAATGCTGAAATTACAAATCAGTCAACTGATGGTCAAACTCATTGTTTAGGAGGAGCTTTCACTCCAATTACGGTAACAGCAACAGGAACCAATCTGAATTACCGTTGGTATAGTAATACAACCCCTTCCACCACTGGAGGAAGTCTTGTTGGCGCATATTCTAATAGTTTTACCCCATGGTTTGTTATACCTGGTACATTATATTATTATTGTGTGGTTCAAAGTGATTGTGGAATTGCTACAAGTGATGTTTCGGGTGCCTTTATTGTAAATCCAAATACTGAAATAATAAGCCAGTCAATTGAAGGGCAAATGCAATGTGCAGGAGGATTGTTCAATCCAATTTCGGTAAATGCTACTGGAAGCAATCTGGTTTATGAATGGTATAGCAACACAATTCCAAGCACATCCGGAGGGACATTAATTGGTACTTTTTCAGAAAGTTTTACTCCATTTGCTGATTCACCAGGCACACTATATTATTATTGTATTATTACAGGAGATTGCGGGACTGTTACAAGCGAAGTTTCGGGCGCATTTAGTGTATTTGCTGAGTCTGTTTATATAAACAGCCAATCTACAGCATCACAAAGTCAGTGTATAGGGGGAACATTCAATCCAATTTCAGTTACCACATCCGGACCCGTAATATCTTATCAATGGTATAGCAACAACACGGCATCTACTACCGGTGGGACAGAAGTTGGAACAAACTCCAATAGTTATACACCATCGGCAAATAATGCCGGTACATTATATTATTACTGCAAAGTAACAGGAGTTTGTGCAGATATACATTATAGCGACGTTTCAGGAGCATTTATTGTAAATACTATACCAAATGCTCCAACAGGGGCTGCATCACAATCGTTTTGTTCAGGTAATTCGCCAACAGTTGTAAATCTAGCAGCCACCGGCGCTGCAATTAAATGGTATGCTGCTGCAAGCGGCGGTTCAGCATTATCAACAAATGTTGGTCTGGTTAATGGTACTCATTATTATGCAAGCCAAACCGTAAATAGTTGCGAAAGTTCTTCAAGATTAAATGTAACAGCAGTAGTAAATACAACACCTAATGCCCCCACAGGCGCAGCTACTCAAACATTTTGTTCAGGAACTTCTCCAACAGTTGCAAATTTAAGCGCTACGGGTAGTAATATCAAATGGTATGCTGCTTCAAGCGGGGGTTCTGCTTTATCCACTTCTCTGGCTTTGGTAAATGGAAATCATTATTATGCAAGTCAGACTACAAATGGTTGTGAGAGTTCTTCAAGATTAAATGTAACTGTAACAGTCAATACAACCCCTGGTGCGCCAATAGGGAATGCCTCTCAGACTTTTTGTTTATCAACATCACCAACAGTTGCAAATTTGTCAGCAACCGGAACTGCTGTTAAATGGTATAATGCAGCAAGTGGTGGAAGTGTATATTTAAGCACGGATGCTTTGGTTAATGGTAATCATTATTATGCTAGTCAGACTGTAAGCGGTTGCGAAGGTTCAGCCAGATTAGATGTAACGGCTACAATAAGTGCAGGACCTGCTGCACCAACAGGGTCGGCAATTCAGATTTTCTGTTTAGGTTTTTCACATACTGTAGCTGATTTGGTTGCTACCGGGACAGCTATTAAATGGTATAGCACAGCAAGCGGTGGAAGTCAGCTATC
>JBAWXL010000123.1:0-12818 GCA_037144095.1 Bacteroidota bacterium | reverse complement strand
TCCATTAAAAGGTTCAACAGTGGTTGGGAAATTATGAGTCTCGGCTTTTAAGGAAATTACCGTCTCGATTTTTTTTAACTGAAAATAATCAGGAACATCTTGTCTTTTAGGTGCAAATTGAATTGCGACAGGACCTTCAATAAAAGCTACATTATCAGAATAAGCTGAAACAATATAGTTTGGATGTTCTTTTGCGGTTTTCTTAATTAGTGAGAAAAGAGAAGATTCTTTTTCAGTTTTATCTATAATAAAAGTCCCGTTGAAGATTTTATGCCGGCAATGTTCTGAATTTACTTGGGAAAAGCCGAAAACTTCGCTGTCTGAGAGGGGTCTTTTTATTTTTTTGCTCAATTCGTCCAAATATTCAATCTCATCCACACTCAAAGCAAGCCCTTCTTTTTGATTATATTCAGCAATATCTTCAACAAAAACAACAGCTTCAGGCAAACGATGAATATCAAAAATATCCTGAGCCGGATTGATGTAAATCGCATGCAACATGGGGTCAAATTTCGCATCTTCTACATCAACTTTTTCAAGCATTTCAATTCTGTCAATGCCGTTTAGCCCCATATTGCTCATAATTTCAATAGCATTGGTACACCATGGGGTGATCATTTCTTTACGGGGACCGACAAATGTCCCTTTTATTGAATTTTCTTCCAGAAATTCGGCTCCACCCAATAGCCAAATTATTTTTTCAATGTCTTTGCTCCTAGGTTTTGATTGAATTGAAATGGCGAAAAATGTTATCTGCTTTAAAACGAAATATATAACCATGATGAATTGCTGATTTAAATTTGAAACAAAGATAGGGATTAATTAAAACTCTGAATTAAAATAAAAAAAAATCGTATGAACTTTTTATCAACAGGCAACCTTTTGAATGAAAAATGTGTCTTGTAGTTGTAAAGTTAAGAATAAGTAGTATTTTTATCAACTCTTTTAAACTATAAAAACATGATACGCATTAGAAAAGCCTTACCCGAAGATTCAATTAAAATTATTGAATATCAAATCAACTTTGCACAGGAAACCGAAAACCTGTCACTAAACAAGACTGAACTTCAGAAAGGAGTCGAGTTTATTTTCAATAACCCTACTGTGGGACAATACTATGTTGCTGTCTACGATATGAAAGTTGTTGGATTTTGTCTAACCTTAAATGAATGGAGCGATTGGAGAAACGGTAGAGTTATTTGGGTTGACACTATTTATGTAGATTCAGAACACAGAGGCATGGGAGTCTCAAAAGAATTGATTAAAAAAGTTAAAGAAGTAGTAGCACAGTCCTTTGAATACAAAGGCGTAAGACTGTATATTAATAAAGATAACATTCATGCTCAAAGACTTTTTGAATCACTTGATATGAATGCAAACCATTATAAACTATATGAATGGTTGAAAAAGGACTAAAGGTTCTTTTTCTTTATTTCATTCAATTTGAGTTGGATTTGACTGTCAAACCTCTTACAAGAAGTCAGCATTTTTCTTTCTTTAATCTACAATAAACCAAATGAGTAAAATTTGTTTTTTGCAGATTGAGGACTGAAGATTGCCGACTTTTTTTATTTTAGAAAAGACACTAATTGTTTTGCGAAACAGGCGCAATATAACAATAAACAGGATAATGATCTGAGTAATTCTTTTGAATTGTAGTATAATTATATGACTTAAAAAATGACGAATACAAGATGTAATCTATTCTGAATGAAGGATAAAAACCATTATAAGAATTTCCAAATCCACTTCCTGATTTCTTAAAAGCATCAAATAAGTTTTTTGATACGGTATGATAAGTATAAGAAACAGGAGTGTCGTTAAAATCGCTGCAAACAATAACAGGATATGGAGATTCTTGGATACTTTCGGCTAAAATACGCGATTGTTCCGAACGCTTTTGAAATGAAGTTTTAAACTTCAACAACAAACCTTTGAAAGTTTGTTTGCTTTTGAAATTTGTGTTGTCAACATTGGCTAAATTGGTCAAAAACACCTGATCTTCTTTCCCTAAACGAATGCTTTCCAAATGGGCATTAAAAACCCTAATCGTATCCTGCTCTTTTAAAACATCAATCCAGATAGCCGATTCAGAAGGATTGTTCGGAAAATGAATGACCCCCTTGTTTAAGATTGGATATTTCGAAAAGCTTGCAATTCCAAAATGATGAATATTCTTAAGCACAACGGGAAAATCACAAAAATTATGTTTTGCTGATAGAAAAGAAGTTAATGTATCAGTCGTATTAAAAGCATTTGTGCTGTCCCAATAATATTCCTGAAAGCAAATAATATCAGGGTCTTCTTCTTTGAGTAAAGAAAAAATATTATTCCTTCCAGAGAAGTTAAGCGATTTATCTTTGTTGTAATTATACAAATCGAAAATCCTCACATTGTAAGACATCACTTTAATTTTCCCTTTGATACTCTTAACATCAATCTTCTTATGATATTGTATATTTGAAAAAACAAAGAAAATGCCTAACGAAATGGTGATAAAAGAAAACAAAGCATACTTCCACCGAATTAACAACCACAGAATTAAGAAAAGAAAATTCATCAGAATGAATAAAGGGAAAGCAAGTCCTAAAAAGGCAATTATCCAGAAATAAACAGGGTCAATAAAAGGAGATAAATAAGAAAGCAGTGTCAATAAAATAAGCAGAATATTAAAACCCATCAAGGTTTTAATCAATATTCCCGACTTCTTCTTACTTTTTGCCATATTATTTATTCCTATAATTGAATAGAAAATCTTTTTCTTCTTTACTTAAAGCATCATAACCTTTTTTCGAAATCGTATCTAATATATGATCAATTTTTTCCTGATTATTTTGTTTTATAGTATTGTATTCATCGTCTGTAAGTGGGCGTTTAGAAGTATTTGCTTTTGTATTTGCTTTCCCTGGTTTATATTTAAGTTTAGGACGTGGCTTAAATTTAACCAATCCCAATCGTGGAACCCAAATAGAGAGAAATCCCCATGCAGCACCTCCAATATGAGCAATATGGCCACCGGGGTTTCCTTTGTCGATATTCAGAATATCAAGCACGATAAAAGCGATTACCAAATATTTTAATTTCACCTTACCAAACAGGAATAATTGCATAGTAAAGTTAGGAATATAAGTTGCAATAGCTACCAGTATAGCTAAAACCGAAGCAGAGGCACCCAAAGCAATGGAATTATGTTTTACAATCTCAAATGCAGGAAAAATATTAAACGCCACCATATAAAAAATCCCTCCAATTAATCCCCCAATGATATAAGTGTAAATTAGTTTTTTACTTCCGAGATAAGATGCAAATAAACTTCCACCAACATATAACATCAGCATATTAAAAAAGATATGCAGAAAGTTTTCGTGAAGGAACATATAGGTCAGAAGCGACCAAGGCCTGAGTAATAGTTCATTTACATCAGAAGGGAGCGCAAACCAATATACTGATTTTGATATTGGAAGTGCTTCACTTAAAACAGGATTAATATTGAATAAGAAGAAACCAACATTAACAAGTTGAATGAAGAGAAATACAATAACATTTATCAGCAATAGTTTTGAAAGTGCTGAACGACCATTGAAAAGAAGTTTCAATCCTGGTCCAAAAAGTGATCTATTCATGGAATTTGTTTAAACGTGAACGAGCCTGATATCTCCAAAACATTAATAATAAAAAGCCAAAAATCATTCCTCCTAAATGTGCGAAATGTGCAACATTATCTCCTGGTCTACTATAAATTCCGCTAAACAACTCAATTGCACCAAAAATTAACACAAACCATTTTGCCTTCACAGGGATAGCAAAATACACGTATATCAATGAATTAGGGAACATCATCCCAAAAGCAAGTAATATTCCGTAAACAGAACCTGAAGCACCTATCACTACAGGGGCATTCAAATATTCGACTCTGTATTGTGAAATGAAATCAATGCTTAAACGCAATGCTGCTTGCGGATCTGAGGCTAACAAAGTATTATAACGAGGAATAAATTCACGCATTGTATTTTGAATTTCTTCTGATACAACATGTAGTTTTCCACCATTCATAAAATCAATGAATGCACCATTTGATGGACTTTGAAGATAGAGGTCGATAGTATTTAAAATGGGAGTTACTTCAATATAAACAATAATATAATGTATAATTGCTGCACCTATACCACAAACGAAATAATAGATGAGAAACTTTTTAGGACCCCATAAGTTTTCCAATGCATTTCCAAACATCCAAAGTGCAAACATATTAAAGAAAATATGAGACAAATCGTGATGCATAAACATATAGGTGATAAACTGAAAGGGACGAAATTTTTCAGCACCTAAAAAATGCAAACCCAAATAATCATTTAAGTCAATTCCATAAGAACTGCCTAAGGCAAAACTGGCTAAGAAAAACAGCCCGTTAATGATCAGTAGGTTTTTAACAACTGGCGGTAAAATATTGAAGCCACCTGGTCTGAATGATTGATTCATAATTTAGCGTTTGTAAATAATCTATTTAAAAATATTCTCCATATCCTGAATTGAAAAAATTGAAATTACTTTTTTTCCTAAAGGAGTATGTTGCGGAACACCACATGCAAATAAACGGTCAATAATGTAAATTAGTTCATCCTGAGTATAATTTGTTTTGATTTGTTGTGACATCTTTTTCGAAAAGGATAATGCAAGATTTCGGGTTTTATCAATACTCACATCCATCATATTCGATTTATATTTTGATAATACTACTGAAAGGAAATCGGATATGTCGGAGTTTATTATTTCAGGAGGTGTTGCATTGACAACATAAGTATTATTGCCTAAACTATTGATTTCAAAACCTAATTCAGAAAGTTCGGGCAAAATATCGTTCATGAGTTCAGCCTCAGAAGGAGTGCAACTATAGGTTTGAGGGAACAATAGTTGTTGACTTGATTTGGCAGTTTCAGAGCTTTTGGATGAAAACTCTTCATAATAAATTCGCTCTAAAGCCCTTTGTAGATCAATAAGCAGTATTCCTGATTGAACTGAGGTGATGATGTACTTTTGCTGAAATAAAATGACGTCTTGATTCTTTAGATCTTCTTTTTCATTAAAAGTTTCATTTAATGAAGGTGTAGGAGAAGCTAATTCCGGTTTTGGAGTTTCCTTATTCCTTTCATCCGTATATAATTTTTCCCAATATTGCTGTTGGGTTTGCTGATTCTTCTCGTAAGACGGAAATCTTTTTGAAGTGGCACTTTCAAAAGGGTTAAAGTCGGGATTCACCTTAATTACAGGTTGCACAATTGGATGACGTTCGGGGTGCAAATCGAATTGAATAGAGGCTTCTGTCTCAAAATCAATGGTAGGAATTAATAAATGCTTACCAAGTGATTGTTTAACAGTTGATCGAAGTATGGCATAAATGGTTTTTTCATCCTGAAACTTGATTTCGGTTTTCGTAGGATGTATATTGATGTCAATTATTTTCGGATCGACCTGAAAAAAAACAAAATAAATTGGATTAGTTCCAGCAGGAATAAAATCAACATAAGCCGCATTTAATGCATGATTAAGATAAGGATGGCGGATAAAGCGATTATTCACAAAGAAATAGTTTTCGCATTTTCCTTTCTTTACAAACTCCGGTTTGCCGACGAATCCATGAATGTTGATAACTTGAGTATCTTGTTCCACAGGAATAATACGTTCATTAAAAGCCGAACCAAAAATCGATACTATTCTTTGTTTTAAATTGCCTTGATCGAGTTTGAAAACCAATTTATCGTTATGATGCATCAGGAATTGTTTATCGGGATGAGCTAGTGCAATACGTTGGAATTCTTCAATAATATGAAAGGTTTCGGTTGAATCCGATTTCAAAAAGTTTCTTCTCGCAGGCACATTAAAAAAAAGGTTTTTTATCGAAATAGAACTTCCGTTCGAACAGGTGCAGGGTTCCTGTTTTTTCACATCCGAACCTTCAATGATAATGCTTGTTCCTAATTCTTCATCATGAAGTTTTGTCTTAAGTTCTACGTGCGAAATAGCGGCAATGGAAGCCAAGGCTTCACCTCTGAAACCCATGGTTCGGATAGCAAAAAGATCTGAAGCCTGACTTATTTTAGATGTTGCATGGCGTTCGAAACTCAAACGGGCATCGGTTGTCGACATTCCACAACCATTGTCAATCACCTGAATAAGGGTTCTACCGGCATCTTTTATGATGAGTTTAATTTCAGTGGCTCCTGCATCAATAGCATTCTCCATCAACTCTTTTACTGCGGAGGCAGGACGTTGCACAACTTCTCCGGCAGCAATCTGATTTGCCACCGAATCGGGGAGTAATTTTATAATATCTGACATTTTTGACGTTTACAATTCAACGACAAAGTTACCGCATTTGTTGTAATCTCCGAAAAAATATCTCTCTATTAAAAAAAAATCATCGTTTAATTTCATTTTTATAGATTATTACTACCTTTGCGTAAAATTATCCATTAATCCCATGAAAAGAATTTATTTTATAAGTTTAATAGTTTTTGCACTTTCGCTTAATCTGGTACATTCACAAACTAATTGCATTTCAAAAGGAAAATCCTTAATTGATGTGTATTACGGCTTTCCAAATTTTTACTCAAACATCATCACACAAGAATATAATAATAGTTATGATTTAACACGAGGGGTGAAACCTAACTATAATATAAGCGGTTTCGGTCCCATCGGACTTAAATATGAATATTTATTAACTGATGAGATTGGGCTTGGTTTGAACTTGTTTTATGCCAGCACCAGTTTAAAATGGAGCGATGCCACCTATAATTATAAAACCACTGTTACGAGATTTAGGGCGGCGGTTACAGCAAATTGGCATTTTAGCCCTACTCCTGATTTCGACCCTTATGTTATGGTGCATTTGGGATATGCTAATTTTAATTATACATTTGATCAAACCTCAATAAATGATTCAATACCGGCAATACATCCTAAACCCGACCTTAAATTTATGTTGCCGGTGGCAATGAGAATTGGAATCGGCGCAAGATATTTTTTCACAAAAAATATAGGAATAAATGCTGAAGTGGGTCTTGGAGGTGTGGTACTTACAGGGGGGGTATCGCTTAAATTTTAAGGATACTGCCTTTTTCATTTTTGAACCTATTTGATTAAATTGTATTTATGCATTCCTAGCATAATGAAATGGATGTTAAACACGCCTCTGGTTCGACTGAACACGCCTCGGTTTGACCAAACACGCCTCTTGTTAGACCTGTCAAACAAATAGTTTTTGACAGTATTTAATATGCGTAGGATAAAAATATTATAAATACTTTTATCCAAATAAAATTATAATCCTTTATTCTTTAATTCAAAGAAATAAAAAAGGCTACCCAAAACAGATAGCCTTTTTTTATTTTAAAAAGAAAATTATTATGCAAAAAGTCGTGTGCGGCTTTTAACCAAAGCGTATGAACCAAATAATACGGTTACATAAAATAAATTGCCCAAGAGTTCCATTCTGAAGAAAGGAATGGCAGCCACATAACTTTCAATAAGTCCGCCGAAATTCATTGGATATCCAACCATTCCAGTTACCCAAACAGCAAAATTTGTTACCAGATAAAATACAAGGGAGGAAATTAATGTAGTAGCAAACACATTCACTGCATTCATATTTTTGCGAACCCAGGTGCCCAAAGTAACCGTGAAGATCAAACATAAATAAACAGCCACCATGGTGATATGTAGTCCGATAATGATATCGCTGATGAGTAAAACAACAATAGGAATCAGGTATGCGAGCGATTTACGTGGTATGAGCGCTCCTCCAAACAAAGCAATAGCTGCAACCGGAGTGAAGTTAGGGAAATGAGGCAGTAGTCTCGAAATCACCGCAAGTATGATAAGTGAAACAACAAAAATAAACTGTGTGTTAAATAACTTTGTTTTCATGTTATGAATTTTAATTAGGTTGCAAAATTAAAAAAAAAGCAATTGAACCCATTAGAATATTTGAAATATTTTCAGTCAAATTGCTCAATTTCCTTTTTAAGGTCTGTTTTCGGAGGATTTTCTTCAGCCTAAATTCCATTAAACGAAACTACTAACCAAATAATTTGCAAGCTGTTTTTTAATTTGAAGAATAATGAAAAATAAAAAACCATCCTGTTTGGATGGTTTTTTAGAATCAATATTCAAAATATTTATTTAGGTGCTTCTTCAGTTTTTTTAACATCCAAGACCTCACCTTCAATATTAAGAACGATATTATAATTAACAGGATCGTTTGAAATAACAGTTACATTTTTATGCTGTTGGCCTGTACGACCTGTGCTATTAAACGAAATATCAATTGTGCTGCTTTCGCCTGGTTTCAAAGTGGTTTTTGCAGGATTACTTGCAGTGCAGCCACAACTTGCTTTTGTTTTATGAATTAATAAATCGCTTTTACCTGTGTTGGTAAATTCAAAACTATATTTTACGATTTCTCCATTATTAACTTTGCCAAAATTGTAGGTAGTATTTTTAAATTCAATTTTTGCGGCTTTTTCTTTTTGTTCAGGAGTTAAGGTTGAAAAATCATCATAAATTTCAGCACTTACATTGATTCTTTTTTCAGGTTCAACAGAATCGTTGGTTGATAAAGTGAAAGTGTCATAGATAAATCCAAAATCTTTTTTCAATTCAGAATTATAGCTAATAATAATAATACCTTCTTTTTCCGGTTTTAAAGTCTCAGGAATTATTTTTGCGGTAAGATGTGCAGGTAAGTTTTTAATCGAAAGATTTAAATCTTGCTTAGCAAAGCTGTACATTTTAATAGTGTCAGTTTTAATTTGAGTTGGAGTCATTTTGCTAAAAGCAAGATGTGTGTTCACAAAACCTATATTACCGGATTTTTGTTGATAAGTATCAGCAGCAGATTTGGGTTTAGGAATAACTTCTCCTTTGATAGTTAAAACAATCGAAGCATTAGCAGGGTCGTTTGTAGTTACATTAATAGTTTTGTTGAATACACCCGGACGACCTTGAGGGTTGTAGGTAGCTGAAATGAAACCAGATTTACCAGGAAGAACAGGACCTTTTGTCCAGTCAGAAGTAGTGCAACCACAACTTGGTTGAACAGTTTTTAAATACAAAGTATCGTTTCCTGTATTTTTAAAAACGTATTTACAGGTTGCCATACCTTTTTCTTCAAGAATTTTACCGTAATCATGTAGCTTTTTATCAAACTCAATTGACGGTTTCTTTTGTGCTTGTGTCACAGAGATAAATAACACAAAGGCTGTTAAAATAAGCAATGTTTTTTTCATAGTTTTTGGTTTTATTTTAATTATTATTTGAGACTGCAAATTTCATAAAAGAATTGATTGATTGGACTATACCTTAACATTATTTAACAGTAAATATGTGTTTTTAATATTTTCGACATCCATTCCATCAAAGTTCCCTGAACTCATCAGTAATAAATTTTGTTCATTCGCTGCAAAAGTAAGAATAAATTGTAGCATATCGTCTTTATTATCAAAAGTTTTTAGGTTTGGATTATTAAAAGCTTCCAATATTTGTGATTTTTCAAGCATTGGAAGCCGTTTTAAGGCTAGGGTATGAGGATTAAAATAAACAACAGCAACATCAGCATTATCCATACATGACTTATATTCTTTTAAATACGAGCTGTTTAAACTGCTATAGGTATGCAATTCGAAGCACGCAATCAGCTTTCGATTGGGATATTGTTCTTTGACTGCATTAATTGATGCCTGTAATTTTGAGGGGGCATGAGCAAAATCTCTGAAAATCGAAACATTTTTATTGTCAAATATCTTTTCTAAACGTTTTGAAGCTCCCTTAAAACTTTTCAAAGCTTCATAAAATTGGGGCTTTGTTATTCCCATTTCTTCACAAACCAGTGCAGCACCGTTAATATTAAGGAGATTGTGTTGTCCGAATACCTGGATTTCATATTCTTGATTTTGATAATTGATAAAGGTTATACCATCCTTCATAGAATATTCAGGAAGTGAATAGGGAATCTTTCTAAACTCTCCTTTTGCTTCAATTGCAATTTCTGCAACATTTTTATCAGCATTATTATAAATCAGACATCCATCATTGGGCAGCTGCTCGGCAAAAATGCGGAATTGCTCTTTATAGTTTTCAAAAGTGGGGAAAACATTAATATGGTCCCATGCAATGCCACTAATAAGGGCAATATCCGGCATATATAAATGAAATTTCGGACGACGATCAATAGGAGAAGTAAGATATTCGTCGCCTTCTAAAATCATAAAAGGAGCATCTTCTGTGAGTTTTACCATCACATCAAAGCCTTCGAGTTGAGCACCTACCATATAATCACATGCAACATGATAATGTGCCAATACATGCAAAATCATTGAAGTGATGCTCGTTTTACCATGACTTCCTCCAATCACGATTCTTTTTTTATTTTTTGATTGTTGGTAGAGAAATTCGGGATAAGAAAACACTTGTATCCCAGCTTCAACGGCTTTTAGAAGTTCAGGATTATCAGCATGGGCATGCATTCCAAGAATAACGGCATCTAAATCTGAATTTATTTTATCGGGAAACCATCCCAATTCGGCGGGTAGCAAACCCAGCTTTTCAAGTCGAGTGCGTGAAGGCTCGAAGATTTCATCGTCAGAACCTGAAACAATGTATCCTTTATTATGCAGGGCAATAGCAAGATTATGCATGGCACTGCCTCCAATGGCTATAAAATGTACTTTCATAAATTGATATATATTGGCAAAAGTAGAGATATTTTCTGAAGTATGACTTAGGTTTTGTAATTTTGCCCGAAAATCTTTTGAAGAAGGTTTAAGAACAAATATTAACGATTTATAGTTTATGAACTATACCAAATCTCAAATCATAATTCTTAAATAAAAATACTCAATAATGAAAATATATTCAATTATTGCTGAAAAATTCAAACTGGATGGTGGTGCCTGTTTCGGAACGGTTCCGAAAACAATATGGCAAAAGCATCTAAAAGTGGATGAAAACAATTTAATTGAAGTGGTTACGAGATGCCTGCTGGTGGAAGATGACAACCGACTCATTCTTTTCGATACAGGCATGGGAAATAAGCAGGATGAAAAATATTTCAGTCATTTTCATTTGTTTGGTGATGAATCGCTTGAAAAAGGAATACAAGAATTAGGTTTCAAATTAAGCGATATTACCGATGTGGTGTTTACCCATTTGCATTTCGATCATTGTGGAGGGGCTTTTAGATATAATGCTGATAAATCGCAAATCGTCCCTTTGTTCGAAAATGCAGAATATTGGTGTTCTGAAGCGCATTGGTACTCGGCATTGTATCCTAATCCACGTGAAAAAGCTTCATATTTTGCTGAAAATATTCTTCCTATTGAGCAAAGTGGCAAGCTTAATTTAGTGAAATACAATACCTTTTTAACAGAAAATATTGAGTTGAGAATGTTTCATGGACATACCATAGGTCAGATGATTCCTTTTGTGCATTATCACAATAAAACCTTAGTTTTTATGGCTGATTTTATTCCTTCTTTTCTGCATATTCCAATTGGATATCTTGCGGGTTTTGATACTCAGCCACTGGTGAGCATGGATGAGAAAAAACATTTTCTAAAAGAAGCATATGAAGGAAATTACACCTTACTATTTGAGCATGATATAGATGTGGAATGTTGCGATTTGCAAACATCAGAAAAGGGAATACGATTGAATAATACTTTTAATTTACAAAGTTTCGTCAAATGAAAACCATAGCCGAAATAAGAGAAAAATACGCAAGTTTAGCGATAGCTGATTTATTGATAGCGCTGACAAAAGATTATGCAGGTCGAATTGCTTTTTCGTCGAGTATGGGAGCAGAAGATCAGGTGATCACGCATATTATTGCAGAGAATGCCATTCCAATTAGGATTTTCACAATTGATACGGGACGTATGTTCCCTGAAACCTATGAGGTGATTGATAAAACATGTGCACGTTATAAAATTCCAATAGAAGTTTATTTTCCCGATTATCAGAAAATGGAACCCATACTCAAAGAGAAAGGCATTAATTTGTTTTACGAAAGTGTTGAAAACCGCAAATTATGTTGTTTTAATCGTAAGATTGAACCTCTTCAACGTGCCTTACAACGTGCTTCAATTTGGATTACAGGTTTAAGAGCTGAACAATCGGCTAGCCGCTCGCAAATCGAAATTATTGAATGGGACGAAACTCATCGCTTAATAAAAGTTAATCCACTTATGAATTGGACTTTAGATCAAATGTGGAATTTCATAAAGCTTCATCATATTCCTTATAACAGTTTGCATGATCAATCATTTCCAAGTATCGGATGCCAGCCTTGCACCATTGAAGTGAAAGAGGGAGACGATATTCGCTCCGGCAGATGGTGGTGGGAACAAGGAAAGAAAGAATGCGGATTACACGGGAGTTAGACTTAAGGAGAAGAACCAAGACCCAAGACCCAAGTCTCAAAACCTGCCTGACGGCAGTCAGGTTCCAAATTCCAAATTCCAAGGGTGAAATACGCAATATTAAAATGTGTTTCTCTGAATTATCATGTTAATCAGAAGAAGATAAGTTACAATTGAAGAATCTTTGCGGTTCTCTGCGAGTTCTTTGCGAATCTCTGCGTTTAAAAAGGCTGAAGGTTTCAAGGCTGAAGGGAGAAGACCCAAGACCCAAGTCTCAAATTCCAAATTCCAAGGGTGAAATACGCAATATTAAAATGTGTTTCTCTGAATTATCATGTTAATCAGAAGAAGATAAGTTACAATTGAAGAATCTTTGCGGTTCTCTGCGAGTTCTTTGCGAAT
>JBAWXL010000122.1:0-12852 GCA_037144095.1 Bacteroidota bacterium | reverse complement strand
CGCAGCAGCAAATCAGTTCGAATATGAATGTAAAAGTATCCGTCAGCAGTACAGGTTTAGTAGCTTATTATAAGATGGATGAAGGAACTGGAAGCAGCGTTTCGGATGCAACGAGCCATGGATATACAGGAAGTTGTTATAATAATCCTGTTTGGGATGTTCCTTCAACCGTACCGTGCAGCAATTATACATCATATCTTTGGACACCCGGTAGTGCGGCAACACCCATAGTCAATGTAAGCACTTCGGGCAGTTATACTGTACAAGCTACGAATGCTTATGGTTGCACAGGTACAAGCGCTCCTCCGCTTGTCGTAGTCAATAATACTCCAACACCGACCATAAGCGGGGATCCTTCTGCCTGCATAAATTCTACAGGGAATATATATACAACAGAAGCGGGTATGACTTCCTATTTATGGTCTATTAATGGAGGAACAATTACGGCGGGATCCAATACAAATAGTGTGACTGTGACATGGAATACAGCAGGAAACCAATCCATAAGTGTGAACTATACCAATGGAAATGGATGTAGTGCAAGCAATGCAACTGTGAAAAGTGTCACGGTTAATCCGGCAACATCCATTACAGGGCAATCTACTGTTTCGCAAACTCAATGTAATAATAATGATGGCATTTATTTTTTTTCCCCAATAACTGTAACAGCCACAGGTATAAATTTAATTTATCAATGGTATAGTAATACTTCGGAAAGCAATAGTGGTGGCTTATTAATTTATAGCACACAAAACAATAATTTTTTTTATCAAACACCTCTTTCAGGAACAAAATATTTCTATTGTATAGTAACAGGAGGTTGCGGCACCCCTCAAGTCAGCGATGTTTCAGGAGCATTAATCGCCGGAGAGCATGTTTCTATTCCCGTCAGTATCCCGGTATATCCTCAAACAATATGTAATGGAGGAGTCAATGGTTCGACTGTATTTAATTCAATTGAAGCAACAGCTAACGGTACGAATCTGACATATAAATGGTATAGCAATACGACTCCGAGCGATAGTGGTGGAACTTTGCTGGGTACATATACCGGAATTATGGCTAATATTTATTTCCCACCATCAACAACATTAGGGACACTTTATTATTATTGTAAAGTTTCAGGTGATTGCGCAATTGGAACAAGTAATGTTTCAGGTGCTTATACTGTCAGTCCGGCAACTAATATCATTAGCCAATCGACTGCAGGGCAAACTCAATGTCAGGGAGGATCCTTTACTCCAATATCGGTTACAGCCATAGGTTCAAACTTAAGCTATCAGTGGTATGGCACTCAAGTAATCAATGGAAGCGGTGCAAATTACATGTCCCTTGGTTCAGCCAATGGGGCACAAACCAATACTTATACCCCTCCGGCATCAGCCGGAACATATTATTATTATTGTGAGGTTACAGGCTTATGTGGACCTCCTGTACAAAGTGCTGTTTCGGGGGCATTTATTGTGAATCAGAATCAGGCTCCGGCTATTATCAGCCAATCCACTGCGGGGCAAAGTCAATGTATATTTGGAAGCTTTACAGCAATCACAGTTACTGCAACAGGGGCAAATTTAAGCTATCAATGGTTTAGAAATACTATTGCAAGCAATAGTGGGGGACATCACTTGGTTCAGCCAATGGGGCACAAACCAATAGCTATACACCGCAGGCCGCTACAGCAGGAACACTTTATTATTGTGTTGTTACTGGAGATTGTGGAACTGTAACAAGTGCTGTTTCAGGTGCATTTATCCTAATAGAGCCAGTACATATTCCTGTCAGCATACAGATTTCACCACAAACGTTATGTCAGGATAGTAATACTACATTTAATCCTATAGAAGCAACAGCTATAGGTACAAATCTAAGCTATCAATGGTATAGTAATACTACGGCAAGAAATTACGGGGGGATTCCGCTTGGTTCAGCCAATGGGGCACAAACCAATAGCTATACACCGCGGGCTGCTACAGCAGGAACATTTTATTATTATTGTATGGTTTCAAATGGTTGCGGCGATATGGATTATAGTGATGTTTCAGGTGCTTATACTGTCAATATTGCAAGTGCTATCATTAGCCAGTCAACAGCAGGGCAAACTCAATGCACGGGTGGAGCCTTTACTCCAATATCGGTTACAGCCATAGGTTCCAATTTAAGTTATCAATGGTATAGCAATACTATTGCAAGTAATAGTGGAGGAACTTCGCTTGGTTCAGCCAATGGGGCACAAACCAATAGCTATACACCGCAGGCAGTTACCGCAGGAACAGTTTATTATTATTGTGTGGTTACCGGTGATTGTGGAGCGGACACAAGTGATGTCTCAGGGGCTTTTATTGTGAATCAGAATCAGGCTACGGCTATTATCAGCCAATCCACTGCGGGGCAAAGTCAATGTATAAATGGAAGTTTTACACCAATCACTGTAACAGCAACAGGTATTAACTTAAGCTATCAGTGGTTTAGCAATACTACGGCAAGTAATACCGGGGGGGCTTCGCTTGGTTCAGCAAATGGGGCACAAACATATAGTTATTCACCACAGGTAAGCGCTACAGGAACGCTTTGTTATTATTGCGTGGTTACCGGTGATTGTGGAGCGGACACAAGTGATGTCTCAGGGGCATTTTTAATACTTCCAGCACCTGCTATCCTTCACCTATCCACTGTAGGACAAACACTATGCATAAATGACCAAACTTATTTTAGTCCGATAATAGTAATAGCTACAAGTATAGCGCTAACTTATCAATGGTATAGTAACATAATTCCAAATAATTATGGTGGCACATCACTTGATTATGCCTATAGCGCACATTCCAACCCCTATTTTCCGCCGGCAAGCACCGCTGGAACGGTTTATTATTATTGTGTGGTTACGGGAGTTTGTGGATTGGATACGAGTGATGTTTCCGGTGCATATATTGTGAATCCGGCAACTGCTATAGACAGCCAATCCACTGCTGGTCAAACACAATGCTTACATGGAAGCTTTACACCCATTACGGTTACGACCACAGGGTCAAATTTAAGCTATCAATGGTTTAGCAATACTACTGCAAGTAATAGTGGAGGAACATCACTGGGTTCAGCAAACGGTGCACAAACTTATAGTTATACACCACTGGCAAGCACCGCAGGAACGGTTTTTTATTATTGTGTGGTTACAGGGAATTGTGGAGTTCCTCAGCTCAGTGCGGTTTCGGGCGCTTTTAATACAACTTGTCAAATCATACTAAGTACTTCGGTGAGCAATCTTACTGAAACATCGGCAACAGTACAATGGACTTCATTAGGCAATTTCACATTTAGACTTTCGTACAATTTACAATCTTTTGATCCCAATACTGAGGGTATTAAAATAAGTGGTTTAAATAATTCATATAGCTTTAATGCCCTGCCTTCAAATACAACCGTATATTATTATCTTCAGTCGATATGTGGATTGGATACTACAATATGGTTGGGCCCTTATACTTTTACCACCCTTTGTTCTCCTATGTCAACAAGTTTTATTGAAGATTTCGAAGGAGTTAATTTTCCTCCTGAATGCTGGAGAGCGAATCCGGTTTTAGCTAGCTACAATTGGGAAAAGATAGAATCAAGCAGTGCTTTTGGACTTGGTAATTCATCTATTGAAGCTAATTTTTATAGTCAATCAAGTGGCGTATATGATTTAATTACACGGTCATTTAACCTGGCTAATATGGCATCACCAGTTCTCAGGTTTGATTATGCTTATGCATACTATCCTGATGCAATAGATAGTTTGAATGTCTATTATTCTACCAACTTTGGATTCACCTGGACATTACTACAATCTATGGATGGTAATCCAGGTGGTACTTTGGTAACAGCAGGCTTACATTATGAACCTTTTTTCCCTTCACCAGTAAACTGGGCTCCTAAAACAATTCAATTACCTTCCACTTGCAATATGATTAAACTTGAAGCTGTCAGCGGTTGGGGAAATAATTTGTATCTGGATAATATTGGAGTAATTGACAATCAACCCAGCGTGAAAAATGTGAACTTACACTTATTCCTTGAGGGCATATTTGATGCAAACACCAACAACAGTATGGTTGAAGCGCAGGATATCGATTGGAATTCGGGTTTGACTTTCCCAAAATATGGAGCAGGAATAGCTGATCGGATTCAGGTGGATTTATTCAATGAAAATGCGCCAAACGATCCAATTGGTGTGAGTATTAGCGGAATCAATTTATCGACAAGTGGCTTGGCTTCGTTTCAGGTTTCTTCAAGCCTGAATGGAAACTATTATCTTAAAATAACCGACAGAAACCATCTTGAAACATGGTCTGCTATTCCGGTTCCATTTAACACCAATCCTGTTGTATATGATTTTACCACCTATGCTTTAAAAGCCTATCAAGCTCCCGGTGGATATGATCCGCAAATTCAGCTTACCGACGGATTGTTTGCATTTTATCTTGGAGACTTAGATCAAAGCAAGAGTGTCGATTTCGATGATTTCAATTTGTTTGAACCCTATTTGAATGAAGGAACTTATGGTTTTACCATTGCCGACTTTAATGGCAACGGCTTAGTCGATTTCGACGACTTTAACCTATTTGAGCCTATGCTTAATTTAGGGCCATTTTCGCAATATCCCGGAATGCCGTAATAGGCTGAAGGAATTTAGGCTGAAGGCTGAAGGAGGCTAATAGACTTTTAGCTGTTTAGACTTTTAGTCATTTAGCTATTTAGTCTTTTAGGTAAAAGTCCCAAGCCCCAAGAGGATGAATCCAAACCTACCAGGTTTCCAAAACCTGTTAGGTTTTTTTTATTGAAATACTGTTGCTTGTATTAGGCATGATCATTCTATTATTCACACAATTCATCAGCAAAAAATATGAATAATAAATTTCATTATGTAAATTTAATATCTCAATTGGAATGATTGGGTTCTAGTAGAGGCTTATTGATTTCTAAACTATTGATCAAATTTCATGGAAAAGAATCATTTCCCAGTGGTAAATGATTCTTTTTGTATGGCAATTGATTCATTTTACATGGCAATTGATTCATTCCCTGTGGCGATTGATTCATTCCCTGTGGCGATTGATTCATTTTCCATGGCGATTGATTCATTCCCTATGGCGATTGATTCATTCCCTATGGCGATTGATTCATTTTCCATGGCGATTGATCGATTTTCTGTGGCGAATGATTCATTCCCAGTGACCAATGATTCTTTTCCTGGAAATTTGATTAATAATTTTATTTGATTCATTAAGAGATAATTGCAATCACTTAAATTACAATTATCGTTCGACATTTAGTAATTTTCGAACGACATTGATCGATTTCCTATGGATTTTGAGATAAACAGCCATTAACCGCGATCAATTTGTATAAACTAAAAGAGGGGCAATTTAAAAAAAAACAGCCCCTCTTCAATGTAATTTTAATGTATCTTAGTATTCAGCAGGCAACTGCTTCATTTGTGTTAAAGTGAAAACAGGTCCATCTTTACAAACGAACACCTTACCAACATTGCATCTTCCGCATTTGCCAAAACCACATTTCATACGGTTTTCGAGGGTGGTGAAAACATTGTCGTCGGTAAAGCCGAGTTTTTCCAGCACAGGGAAGGTGAATTTAATCATGATAGGAGGTCCGCAAACGATGGCAATTGTGTTTTCGCTCGATGGGGCTACTTCGGATAGAACGGTAGGCACAAATCCCACTTTGCCTTTCCATTCGGGAGTTTCGCCACCCGGGTCAACGGTAGTAACGAGTTTTACATCAGGACGGTCTTCCCATTCTTTTAGCTCGTGTTTGTAAACCAAATCGGCAACCGAACGGGCACCATAAACGATGGTAATGTCTTTAAAGTTCTCGCGTAAATCGAGGCAATTCCAGATGACGCTGCGCATAGGAGGCAATGCAATACCTCCGGCAATGAATAATAAGTTCTTTCCTTTCCATTCATCAATCGGGAAAATATTACCATAAGGACCTCTGAAACCGATGATGTCGCCTTCGTCGAGATTGGCAAGGGCTTTGGTCACACGGCCCGCCTGACGAAAGGTGCACTCGATATATCCTTTGCGGGTAGGGGCTGAGGCAACGCAAAAGGTAACTTCGCCTTCACCATAAATTGAATATTCGCCAAACTGACCGGTTCTGAAAGAGAAGTTTTCAGCATCCTGTTCATTCATAAATTTGAGTCGAAAAGTCTTTACAAGAGGGGCTTCCTCTGTAATCTTTTCAATCTTCATTTTATAAGGGGCATATATATTACTCTGTTCCATTGTATATATTTTTTTTCAGCTTAATCTATTATTTTAACCTTTTGCAATTTGGGTGAGGTGTTCGGCAATGTTCATATCCGAAGGGCATGCTCTTGAACATCTTCCACAACCCACACAACCGAATTGTTTTTGTTGTTCGGGTTGATAAGAGAATTTATGATAGATCCTCTGACGCCATCTTTGTGCTTGTTTTTCGCGTGGATTATGACCCGAAGTGTGCAGGGTGAAAAGCTTAAATCCACATGAATCCCAACAACGGTGACGAACACCATCTTTTCCTTTAGTCTCATCCTGTATATCGAAACAACCACAGGCAGGGCAAACAAAAGCACAAGCACCACATCCTACGCAACGCATAGCCTGAGAGTCCCATATATCTGATTCGAAAAGGGTCTTCAGTTTTTCGTTGATGACTTCTTCGGTAAATTGCTGTTCGATTTTTGCAACAAGAGGAGTTTTATCAAGCGGGGCAGAATCTTTAAACAAAGCAGCATTAGCATCTAAAATACTTTTGCCTTTTTCGGTAATAATCTCAGCATAATATTCGGTTGAGGACATTTCTGTAAGCAAAATATCACTGCCAGAAGTGTTTCCCGGACCTCCGTTTACTGAAGTACAGAAACAAAAATCATCTGCTTTCTTACAACTGATGCTAATGATGGTGAGATTGTCCAAACGTGCTTTGAAGATTTCATCAACATTATCTGTAGTAAATATGGCATTTAGGGGAATGAAACCTGCTGCATCGCAAGGTCTGGTTCCAAAAGCAACCACCTCGGGGAATGTTGAAGGATCAATATTTTTAACAATAACATCGTCAAAGGTCTTCTCGAAATTCATAAGCTTCTCAACCTTTGGGAAAACAAGTGATTTAGCAGATTGCTTGGTAGCAATGCAATCGAAATCCATTTCCTGAAGATTGGCAACTTTTTCGAATTCAGTAATTCCTTTTCTATTTACGGGGGCATACACTTCTTTTCCTGAAGCATTCAGCTTTTCAACCAGAACAGTAAGAGAAGATTTATCGAGTATCTTATTAATTATTTCCATGATTTATTTAATAAAATTTTCTTTTTCAACAATAGTATAAGCAGAAAGAGCAGGGGTGAAAACTGAATTCATACCAGCTTCTGAGTCAAATTCTTCCAAAACAAAATCGGAAAGCATATAGGATAGAATATTCAAAGGAATGTCGACAGGACACGACCTGTTGCATTCGCCGCAATTGATACATCTTCCGGCAAGGTGCATGGCACGCATCATGTGCCATTCCACATTGCCATATTTATGAGCGGCAACCGGTATCCACTGAGGATTGTTGGTCTCAACATTACATTTTCCACAATAACACATTGGGCAAGATGCACGGCATGCATAGCATTTAATGCAAGGGCTAAAGGCTTCTACCCAATAATCGAATCTTTCTTCGAGGGACATTGCCTGAATCTTTTCAATCAATGCTTTGTCTTCGGGTTTTAATCCTTTAGGCTGTGTTTTAGAAAACTCTTCGGCAGCTTTAAAATCGAGTATTCCAACGCATTTACCTTCATGGGTAATTCCAATGATATGGATTTTTTCTTCAGTAATCTGATTTTCGGCAGCCAATTGCAAAATGCTTCTTACAACATTTGGAGTAGCAGTGATGGCAACACTTTTGGCATGCTGGCAAATATCTTTTTTCAGATATAAAGCAATATTGTGAATACAAGCTTCATTATATATCAGCTTGTCAATATCTTCGGGTTTTGTAAAGAAAGCCGGTTTAACTTTTCCGGCAGTACCTTTCTCAAAGCCCACTACCACCTGAACTTTATTTTCAGCAAGCAATTCTCTTGCTATTTTTTTAATTTCTTCCATGATTTATTCTAAAATATCTTGAGTGGATAATTTATGATAACTTTCGTAAGGACCTAATTTCATGATTTCTTCGTTAGTAGTGTTCACAATATCAGCCCACTTGGAACCTTCGGCAGCAGAAACCCATGAGAAAACAATACGACGGGTATCGATTCCCATAAAGTCGCAAAGTTTTTTAAACACCATCCAACGGCGACGGGCATAAAAATTACCTGAGGTGTAATGGCAATCGTTTGGATGGCATCCTGAAACGATAATCCCATCAGCACCACTTGCAAAAGCTTTGGTTAATAACATATAGTCGATTCTTCCTGTGCAGGGGAAACGAACAATTCTGACATTTGATGAATATTTTATTCTGCTTGTTCCTGTTAAATCAGCCCCTGCATAAGTGCACCAGTTACAAACAAAAGCAACAATTTTAGGTTGAAATTCTGACATCTTATATTTAGTTTAAATTCTAAAGTATATTGTATAAAAACAATAATTCTAACTATTTAATAATGCATCCACTTCTGAATACATTTGTTGATTAGTATAGCCATCAATATCGATAGACTTGGATTTGCAAATCGCAACGCAGGTTCCGCAACCCTGGCACAAACCAGGATTCACATAGGCAAGTTGCTTAATCAGATTTCCGCTTCTATCTTTAATCTCTTCTCTTTCGATAGCATTATAAGGGCAAACCGGCTGACATAAGAAACATCCGGTACAGGATGAATAATCAGGAGGAGCTTGCCTGTCTACAAAAGCAATAAGTGGTTCGCGGGTGAGTTCGCTACTTGAGAACAAGCAGGAAATCTTACCGGCTACACCTGAAGCAGCAGCAACTGACTCGGGGATATCCTTGGGCGACTGACATGCCCCTGCTAAATAAATACCTGCGGTATTGGTTTCAACCGGCTTAAGTTTTGGATGTGCTTCTGAAAAGAATCTGTGTTGATCGTATGAAACATGAAGCTTTTGTGCCAATTCTTCAGCACCCTGATTTGCTACACCCGCTGTTGCCAATACTACCATGTCGGCTTCAATTTCTACGGTTTCATGATTCATTAAGGTATCTGTACCGATAACTATCAGTTTGCCATCGCGTTCGTATATGGTAGAAACCCTTCCACGAATATATTGTGCATTATCTTCTTCAATAGCACGACGGGTAAATTCATCATAGTTCTTTCCGGCAGCCCTGATATCCATATAAAAGATATAGGCTGTACCATCATGAACTTTATGTTTGTAAAGTATGGCATGTTTAGCAGTATACATACAGCATATCTTCGAACAATACTCAATGCCTTTTGCGGGGTCACGTGAACCTGCACAGGCAACAAATACTATTTTCTTTGGAACTGCGCCGTCAGAAGGTCTGCGAATTTCTCCCAAAGTTGGACCCGATGCAGATGCCAATCTCTCGAATTGCAAGCCATCGATAATATCTTTATGTTTTCCGTATCCATATTCGGGGAAGAAATCTGTTTTCTTAACATCGAAGCCAGTACAAATGGATATAGCCCCAACTGCAACTTCGATAATTTCGTCTTCCTGATCGAAACGTATGGCTTTTGGTTGACAGAATTTTTCGCAAATCTTACATTTTCCATTCTTATAATAGGTACAGTTTGCTCTGTCAATCACAGGAACATTTGGAACTGCCTGTGGAAACGGTACATAAATGGCGGGTCGTTTGCCCATGCCCAACTCAAATTCATTGGGGATTTTCTTGTTGGGGCATTTGGTGGTGCACATTCCGCACCCATTGCAAAGTGTTTCGTCAACACTTTTGGCTTTCTTCCTGATTTTAACTGTAAAGTTTCCAACAAAACCTTCTACGCTTTCCACTTCAGCATAGGTATATAAGGTGATATTCGGATTTTGTGCCACCTCGACCATACGAGGGGTTAATATACATTGAGAGCAATCGAGTGTTGGGAAAGTTTCGCTTAATTGAGACATGTGTCCTCCAATAGAAGGATCACGCTCAACCATAACCACTTTATGTCCGGCATTCGCAATATCCAAAGCTGCTTGTATACCTGCAACCCCACCCCCGATAACCAAGGCAGTTTTAGTAACAGGAACCTTAATCGACATTAAAGCATTATTCCTTTTTACTTTCTCAACCATTCCTCTAACCACATCAATTGCTTTCTGGTCAGTACGGTCGCCTTTTTCATGCACCCACGAACAATGTTCGCGAATGTTTGCCATTTCGCATAAGTAAGGATTTAATCCTGCTTCTGCACAAGCTCTTCTGAAAGTAGGCTCATGCATACGGGGCGAACATGCTGACACCACAATGCCTGTAAGTCGGTGCTCTTTAATAGCATTCACCACCAGGCTTTGCCCGGGGTCGGAACACATATATTTATAATCTACACTATAAGCAACTCCGGGGAATTTTGCAGCAACTTCTGATACTTTTGGGCAATCGACAGTTGCACTGATATTTTCTCCGCAATGACAAATAAATACTCCAATACGTGCCATTATATTTCCTCCATTATTTGAGTGTTTTCAACTACTACTTCTTTTTTAATGTATGGTTTAAAGTTATCAAGTTTCACAGGCACAAAGTGGCGCTGCAAACCTAACTTTTTCCTGTCGATACCTAAGGCAAGTCCAATTGCCTGTGTAATGTAGATAACAGGAATGTCTATCTTTTTACCATTATACTTATCCATTGAAGGACGCCTCATGTCGAGATTTGACTGACACATAGGGCAAGCAACTATTAATGCCTCTGCACCTCTGTGTGAAGCATCTTCTATGATTTTCCCAGACAACCTGCCAACGGCTTCGGTGAATGATACTGAGAAACCGGCTCCGCAACACTCTGTCTTGAAAGCCCAGTCGATTGAATCGGCACCCAATTTCTTCATCACCACATCCATCGTCTGTGGATCTTCGGTCCGGTCGAAATTCAATATTTTATTTGGACGAACCAACAAGCAACCATAATAGCAGGCTACTTTCTTATTAATTTCAAACTTCATATTATCTTCTAATTTGTCGATAACATATTCTTCAATGAATTGAATGACATTTAAAATTCTTAATGTTCCTTTATAATCTTTACCAATGATTTCATTGACTTTTTTGTGCATAGCTTCGTCGTGAAGCAACTCGTGTTGTGTTACAGTGAACCTGCTATAGCAGGCTGCACAAGGAACCACCAATTCGGTTAAGCCTGCTGCTTCTGCTAATGCAAGATTGCGTGCAGGAAGCGAAAGCGACAGTTCTTTATCTAAATTATGAGCAGCAGTAGCTCCACAACAATTCCAATCGGGAATCGAAACCAATTCAATTCCCATTTTTTCGGCAACCGCCTGTACAGATTCGTTATATTCTCTGGAAGCTCCATCCAGCGAACATCCGGGATAAAATCCAAGTTTCATTTCTTTCCTTATTTAAGGTTTTACTTATGCTTATTTTTCAATGTTTTTTGAAAAATACGCTTGATATTTTTTCGATCTTTAATGAGTTCGGGCAATATTTTCAATTTCCCTTTCGCAAACATTGATGGAGCTAAAACAACATCTTGTACCATGTTTAACGACCTTGATTTATAATCTACTATTAAACCCATTTCATATAAACGTCCTGTTTTCTGAATAGAATTTAAAAAGGCTTTATGGAAGCGGATGATGTTTTTGGCTGCCGGGTTTGTTTTGTTTAACCTCATGGATTCGCCTCTAAGATAATCCATCATGGGTGGAATATCCACTTCCATGGGACATCTGGCGATGCACATTTCGCAGGTTAAGCAAAACCAGATACTCTTTGAGCGCAGCACTTCTTCTTCATGCTTTGGAAATCCGGTTTGAAGTTTGCGAATTAATAAACTTGGCGGAAAATCCATATCTGATGATACAGGGCATCCGGCGGAGCATTTTCCGCATTGATAACATCTGGATACCTTAACACCAGTGTGTTGCTGGACTTTTCCCGCTAATGAATTGTCTTCAGTATGATGTGAATTTGACATTTTTGAAAAATTTGTCAATATTACTACTTTTTTTAATGTACAAACAAAAAATGTAAAAAAAATTTTTCTTCTTAAGCTACTGACAATTAGCTTTATCTTTTAAGTTTTTGATTGTTATACTATTAACAATAGAGTAAAAAGACTCTACTTGATTAAAATTTATTTTTGTTCCGCTTTTCCCGAAAATTAAAAGATTAAGCAGAAAATAGTCATATTACTGAATTTCAAGTTGTGAAGAATTCTTCTGTTCGTTTTGATTTATATTCAAAAAGAATTTCTTCGTAAAAATATCCTTGAAAAGTAATTTTTCTGAATAATTTTATTTCAATTCGAAATTCACAAATTTATCATGCTTATTATGGATAATATCGACCTGAAATCGCTAAAAGGGCTGCAATCGTATTGGAAGAAAATCTTAATGCTAGTGGAGAAAAGAAACAGATGAAACCATTTTGAGAAAAGTTAATAGGTTATTGGGTTTATTAGTAAGTTTCAATAAATCTAAAAATAAGAAAAAAGTCGGTAATCGCAGTCGAGGTCCACCCTCTTTTTGTATCTGTTCAGTACTGTTCCGCTTGAAGCTGTAAAGATAAAACCGACTGAGGTTGGGGCCTCCACCGAACTGGGATTTATTTGCTTTTTTCAATATGGGGAGGAGATTTGACAACTTTTTCCTGACTTGTACCTAAATTACAAGTTAAATTTCCACAATTCATAATATTA
>JBAWXL010000121.1:0-13009 GCA_037144095.1 Bacteroidota bacterium | reverse complement strand
CGCTACCGGGAGGTTGCAATGCACTTGCATTCTTTAAAACTTACGTGGTTTGTGGCAATATTACTTTGTTAAACCAATCAAGCGTGATTGCACCGGCAACTATTACAAATTATACATGGTCAATATCGGGACCCGGTGTTGGATCTTTCCTTCCTAATGCCAATGTTGCAACACCTACCTTAAGTGTTAATGCTTCCGGTGCATATACTATAACACTTACAATTACCTCTTCAACTGGTTGTACGAGCACATGGACAGCCCTCATAAATGTATTTTTGCCTTCTGCTAATTTTACTTACACTTCACCAGTATGTGTAAACTCAATTGCAAACTTCTCAGCTAGCCCAAATTTACCAAGCTTAAATTATGGCTGGTCTTGGGGAGATGGCGCGACTACTTATTTTGGACTAGGGGCAAATCCTCAGCATGTCTATTCTTCAGTAAGTCCACCCCCTTATAACGTTAAACTTATGATAATAGATTCTTATGGATGTAGTGCTTCTATTATAAAACCTATTGTAGTAAATCCACTTCCGACTTGTACAATCTCGGCTTCAGATACTATCTTTTGCCCTGGAAGTTTCGTTACACTGACCGCCTGTGGAGGTATGACTTCATATCAATGGTATAAGGATGGAAACCCAATTTCAGGAGCAAATCTTAGTTTTTATAATGTTAGTGAGTTTGGCGAATATTGGGTAGAAGTTTCTAATGGTTGTGTAAATAAATCAAATAAGATATTTATTTACAAGTATTCATTACCCAAAGCAAAAATCGTTGGAGATCGTTATACCTGTGCGCCAGCAGCCAGTGTTGCCAACGTATATTTAAGCACCTATTTTGATGCAAATTATTCATACGGCTGGAGCAGCATTCCTGCAGGGGCTACGTTTAGTCCCACAAATACAAGCACTACTACTGCCAGCATCACATTGCCTCTTACATTGCCTGTTATTTATCAGTTTGTAGTCAATGTTACCAATAACATTACAGGTTGTATATCAAGTGATACATTATGTGTCACATTTTTTGAAACACCATCCATTAGTGTGCCTTTCTTAAGTGCATGTGAAGGATCAAGTATAACTCTGACGCCAACTCCTATTAATCCTGTTAAATACAGTTATCATTGGAGTAATGGAGCAACGACACCTGTAATCACCGCTTCTATACCGGGTTTCTATAGTTTGACAATTACTGACAAAGCTACAGGTTGTTCGGCTAGTGCAAATGCAGGTTCAATTAATGCAAAACCTGATTTGAGTTTATTCCCATTAGGTTGTAAAAACATGTGTAATATTGATTCGCTGCATCTTTATATTCCTTTGCCTTTAAATGCAGTATATCCTAACAACACTTATGCAAACGCATATCCAGTGATTCAATGGTATGACAATGGGAATTATGCTACTCCAATTGGAAGTGGTCAGAATTTATCTTTCCCTGCGAATACTCCAGGAAATCATCAAATTTCTGTTGTTGTTACCAATAGTTTCGGATGTTCTGATACTGCAGGAGTATTTTGCGCAAAAGCTCAATGTTGCAGTCTTATACTCGAAAGTATACATACAGGAGATGCGCAATGCTCTCAATCTACTGATGGTTGGTTCACCATTATGCTGAACCCTGCCTCGGTTGGCGGACCATTCACCATAACTTCTTTCCCTGTGGTGCCTCCAATGCCAACAACCATTACTGCGGGTGTGCCATTTAATGTGACGGGATTAGCCCCTGGTGTGTATATTATAACAATCTCTGATCCTACAGGAAACTGTGTGGTAACTTATGACATTGTGATAAACCATGTACAAGAAAATTGTTGTTTCGCTCAGACTGATACTTTGTTTAAGAAAATTAATTCAAATATCACTTATACTTCTGATGTGGTTTGGGACGGGAAATATTATATTGCCGACAATGTTATTGTAACTGTTTCGGGTTCTACACTTGATATTACGACTATGGATGTGGTTTTTGGCGAATGTGCAGGTATTGATTTCGTTAATGGTGGGCATTTACGTGCCAGTAATTCTGTGTTCAGACCATGTAATATTGATGGGACATGGAGAGGTTTGCGCTTTAACACCAACGGAAGCTTCAGTAATATTATAAACGAATGTACCTTTAAAAATGCCGAAGTGGCGCTCTATTTCCAGAATCAATCAGATGGAGTTGTTTCTAATAATTTGTTTTCTAATTGTAATTATGGAGTCAGAGTGGAACAAAACAATGCTTTTGCACATCCAATTTCAGGCAACCAATTTGTAACAGAACAATTCTTCCCTGTTTATAAGAGTTGCTATAGTTTTGTGAATAACAGCAGTACCTATGGGATTTATTCTATGTCGTCGAGATTCCTTGAACAAGTGTCGCAAAATGGTTTTGTGAATTCAAAAGCTAGCAGTCTTCCTAAAGCTTATGGAATCTATCAGATTAAAAGCGGTGGTTTATTTTCGGCAAACACTTTTACTGATCAAACTTATTCTATTTTCCTGAATAATTCAGTATTCCCTTCGAATATTGAAAACAATAATATTGAAGTGAACGAACCTGCGGTTAATCCTACTTCTGCAATTTATATTGATAACTCTAATAGCACATTGATTGAAATTAATAACAATGAAATTTCGAATAATTACCATAAATATAATAGCAATGCCGCTATTTATGCACAGTATTCTTCTAATGTAAGCATGTTAGGCAATACCATTAATGGGTTCAGATATGGGATCATTGCATCGAATGCACAAAACTTCCAGATTAGCAGCAATGTGATTACCGATGCTGATATAAATGGAATTTATTTCTATGGAACAGGATCTCAAGTGAATTATATTACTTGTAATAATATCAAAATGAGGAACTTCAGTAGTACAAGAGGTTTGTACACTATTAATCTTTCTCCAGCAAGTGAAATTTCGAGCAATTGTATTTATGATTGTTACACTTCAATGGATATTCTTTCATTTGTTGGAGGCACTTTGCCCAAAATCAGAAACAATTTCTTATACAATTATCAATATATTGGTATTAATGATTTTGGTTATTCAGGAAACATTGGTACAGTATTGCCTTCAGATCCGGGTTTGAACACTTTATGGAGTAATGACAATCTGGCAGTGGATATTAATAGCAATACTAATATTACTGTAGCAGATAACTTTGGTATGTTTAACATTTCTTTCCCTCAGGTGCAAATTGTAAGCAATCGTCCTTATCATTCAACAGCCTCTTGTGGTCAACAGATTTTCAATATGCCATCGCAAGGAAATCTTAATGTAAACTATGTTTGTGATCATTATGCATTCTTATTGACTGCTATGAACGGATCAGTAGGTACATTCAGCTTAATTGCTAATTATACTCAGTTGCTTCATGTTTCGACTAATCAATTTAATGATGCCAATATGATTTTGGGTTGTATCGACACCCTCGATAATTCATTCCTCAATTCAGTTCTGAGTGCAACTTCATTAAATGAAAATGAAAAATCAATTCTCAGATATAATTATTATTATAAACATGCTGATTATACTAATGCAAGACTGAATATGAGCAATTTCAATACAGCTAATGCGGATGAAAACGATTTCAAATTCTTACGCATGATTGATTTAGACATTCAGCAATATGGTATGAGCAATTTCCATGACGTTACAATAGAACAATTGAATACTATTGTAGATAAAAAAGGCATCAATGCAAACTTTGCGGTTTCTGTCTTAAACAATTGTTCTTCTTATCGCAACTATATTTTCGAAACACCTGTTATTTCTGACTTTGCAAAAAGCAGCAATGTTCAACATATCGAAAATAAAGATAATTACTTAAATATCTTCCCAAATCCTGCTTCTGAAAAGGTTTTTATCGAGATTGTGAAAAGTGATTTATTAAATGGAAAAATTCAGATGTTTGATGTAAACGGAAAACTGGTAAATGACTATCAGCTTAGCTTTGTTGCCGGTGGCATTGAGCTGAACATTCATAATCTGCAAAAAGGACTTTATTTTATAACATTAAGCGATTCGAAGATTGGTTTAATCCAAACAGGAAAGCTTGTTAAAGAATAAGTTCTGCAAACTTTCTTATAAGATTTTACCCCTGTTTCTAACTATTGGAACAGGGGTAAAACTTATAATTATCACTTGGCTTTTACATTATGATTTGAAATGAATCTTTATTAAACCAATTCCTTTTTATAAAAAGCAAAATACTATAACCACTTTACACTTGAAGGAATGGGAATTAGCTATCAAAAATCAAAAAAACACATTATGAAAAAGATTTTATCCATTTCAATATTACTTATATTGGTTAGTTTTTCTGTCCCATTGAAAGGACAAACCATTAATACTTATAATTATACAGGTAGTCTCCAAAACTGGACAGTTCCTTCAGGTGTTAATTACATAACCATCGAGAGTTGGGGTGCCGAAGGTGGAGATAACAACTCAACTATTAGTGGATTCTATGATGGGGTTCCCGGAAAAGGAGCGAAAATGCAGGGAGAGTTTATGGTAAGCAGCGGTCAGACCCTGAATATTTTGGTTGGAGGGAAAGGCACTACAGCATCTTATAATGGTGAGGGAGGAGGTGGAAGTTTTGTTTGGAACAGTTCCTCTAATGCACTTCTCATTGCATCGGGTGGAGGAGGAGGTGCCGTAATCAGTGTGATTAATAATGCCAATGGTATGGATGCAAGCACCGGACTAAACGGAACCAACGGAAATGGAATGGCTTCGGGTGGGGGAACTTCGGGTAATGGAGGTACGGTTCCATCCGGTTTTGTTACATATGCTTCAGGAGGTGCCGGTTGGTTAAGCAATGGAAGCAATGGCAACCTCAATGGTTGTGACGTGAATTCAACCGGAGGTATCACCGCTTTGTCTGGAGGCAATGGAGGCAGTGGTGGAGGCATAGCTGGTGTTTCGAGCGCTGCCGGAGGTTATGGTGGTGGTGGCGGCGGCAATGCAAGATGCGGAGTCGTTGGCGGAGGCGGCGGCGGTGGTTATAGTGGCGGCGGTGGAGGTGGAGAAGCCTTTCTTGGAGAAGCTTATCGTGGTGGTGGCGGCGGTGGTTCCTTCAACGGAGGACTGAATCAATCGAACATAGTAGGGATTCGTTCAGGGGATGGAATGGTGAAAATCAGCTATCTGAATTCTATCCCAACCCATACAACGGCTAATAGTCTTGCAGTTACCTATGGCACAACTGCTGTCACACTTACTGCTACAGTTAGCCCAAATCCTGGAGGGGGAGTTGTCAGTTTTTACGTAAATGGAAGTTATGTGGGTTCATCCAATGTTATTGCAAGTTATGGCATCGCAAGCCTTCCATTCAGTACTTCGGGTTTGCCAATTGGCGTGAATTCACTTAGGGCAGATTTTGCGCAATATCATAATTATGCCGCCAGCAGCAGTTTTCCGGCAAGCAATGGCATGCTGAGCATCAACAAAGCGGTCTTAAACATACGTCCGAACAATAAATCGAAAGTCTATGGTGCTGCTGAGCCTGTTTTAGACTATACGGTTTCGGGGACTTTATATAGTGGCGATACATATGCGGTGGTTTCTGGTGTGACTTTGAGCACATCTACAGGAGCTGCTGCAACTTATGGCACACATCCAATTATAGCTTCTGGTGCCACAGCAAACAATTATCAGATTAACTACATTGCAGGAGTACTCAGTGTAAGCAAAGCCAACCTTAACGTTCTCAACACGGTGGCTCACGATAAAATTTATGATGCTTCCACTGCAGCACCTTTGAGCGGCTCGCAGTTAAGCGGTATTATGTATGGAGGAAGCGTGGCGCTGGCAAATATTTTAAGCGGCAGCTTTGCGCATTCGGAGGTGGATAGCAATGTTACGATTACCACTCAGATGAGCCTTGAAGGAGCGGAGGCTTTTAACTATAATCTAATTCAGCCTGATGGACTAAAGGCCAATATTACTCCTAAGGCGCTTATTGTTAAGGCAGATGATAAATCAAAAATATACGATGGTTTGCCTTATGCTCCTTTCACCACAACTTATACAGGTTTGGTTTGGGGTGAAACATCTACTGTATTGAGTGGGGCACTAAGCTTCACAGGTGATGCCACCACTGCCACCAATTTGGGAACTTATACAATTATCCCTTCCGGATTAAGTTCTCACAATTATAACATTAGCTATCAGAATGGAAGTTTGCTGATTTCCGGCTCAAAAACATTGAATCTGCATTTGTTCTTAGAAGGCTTGTTCGATGCCAATACGCGCACTATGGTGGAAACTCAGGATATTGACTGGACTTCGGGCAGCATCTTTGCCAAATATGGTGCCGGCATTGCCGAGCGGATTCAAGTGGATTTGTTTGAAGAACAAGCGCCTTATCATGCGGTGGGCTTTAGTTCGGGAGAAGTTAATTTAACAACCCACGGATATGCAACAGTTGGAATTCCGGTTAATCTTAACGGTAATTATTTTATCAGAATCAGAACTCGCAATCATTTGGAAACCTGGTCGGCTATGGCAATATCTTTCAATGCGGCAAACATAGTGTATGACTTCACAAGCCTTGCGTTGAATGCCTATCAAGCTCAGGGGGGCATCGTGCCTCAAACCTCCGTAGTTCCTGGGATATATGCTTTTTATGTGGGCGATTTAGATCAAAACAACATAGTTGATTTCGACGACTTTAATCTTTTCGAACCTTTTATGACTGAAGGTAGTTATGGTTTTACAAATGCAGATTTTAACGGCAACGCACTGGTTGATTTTGACGACTTTAATCTCTTTGAACCGAGAATGACTGAGGGGGTGTTTTCGCAATATCCGGGAATGCCGTAAATGTTTGTTGGGCTATTAGTCATTTAGACTTTTAGGCATTTAGGGAATTATATAATTATAAAATGATAGAATTATAGAATTGAATAAGGTTGTAGCACAAAACATCACAAAGGGTTTTCATTGCCGTTGGTTTCAACGAAGGGGCAGGGTAAATTTATCCTGCTTTTTTCAAAATTGGGCTGAGATTTGACAACTTTTTAAAGTAGTAAAACCTAATACCCACAATATCAAACAGAAAGAGTTAAAAGTCAAGCTCCACGAGCTCCTTTGCAAGCTTTCAAAGCTCTGTTGCGAGCTTGCAAAGCTCTGTTGCGAGCTTGCAACACTCTGTTGCAAGCTTGCAGCGCTCTGTTGCAAGCTCGCAAAGCTTCGTTGCAAGCTCGCAAAGCTTCGTTGCAAGCTCGACGAAGTTCTCTGCAAGCTCGCAAAGCTCCCCCTGCAAGCTCGCAAAGCTCCTCTGCAAGCTCGACGAGGTCCGTTGCAAGCTTGACGAGGTCCGTTGCAAGCTTGACGAACTTCTCTGCAAGCTTGACGAGCTTCATCGCAGAGGCAATTTAAAAGCAAAAATGAGGATATTTATAGTAATTATTCTTTTGTTATTTGTATTTGCTAATTTGCAATTATCATTCTTAGGCTAAAGTCACATCATTTTGTCTTTTAAACCTGTTGGTTGAAAACAACAGCAATGAAAACCCCCAATCTAAACCTATCCCTCAACCATAAATCCTAAATGATTTCCCCTTTTTTTCATAAAAAAAAACAGTTTAGCCTATCTCGTTTTTCGATAGGCTAAACTGCTTTAACTGTTTTAATTTGGAGATGTAACGCTCTTAGTTTAGAGCAAACTCTACATTGGCTTTTAATTCAATTTCGTTCCCAACACCAGTTGCCAATGGGTCACCACCTACTCCAAAATCGGTACGATTCAATTTACCGGTAACGGTAAAGCCGGCATAATATTTTTTGTAATAGGGGTGCAATGCTTTGCCATTATACACTACATCAAACTCAATAAACTTTGTAACACCGTGCATGGTGATGTTTCCGGCAAGAACATATTTGTTATTACTTATCTTTTTAAATGAATTGCTTTTAAAAGTAATGCTTGGGAATTTGTCGACTTCAAACCAGCCTTTTTGTAAATCACCATCACGCATTTCCACTTCAGTGTTTAAAGATTTTACATCAGCAGTCATCTCAATTTTAGCATCGCTAAAATCTTCTTTGTTTGATACTATGCTTGCTTCAAAATTCTTGAAAATGCCATCGACATGTGAAATTCCAAGATGCATCACGCTAAAAGAAAGGCGTGCATGGTTTTTGTCTAATGTGTAGGTCGTTTGCGTAAAAGCTGCATTAAGGATAATTAAGCTAGATAATAATAAAAGTGTTTTTTTTATTTTTTCCTGATTTAATAGATTTGATTTTTTAATAAAAATAAGTTGAGATTTAAGCTCTCAGGTATTATACAATAACAATCAAACGATATGATTTGTTGCAAGCTATTTAAAAAGATTAAAAATGTAAGTATTGTAAAAGCATTAGCTTGATTTAAGTTTAGAATACTATCATTCATACAGTATTCATAAAGTGATAAAAGCTTAGCGTGTGAGAAATTAGTATAGTTCAATATTAAAAAAAGCCACAATATTTTGTCTTTTAAACCCGTTGGTTGAAAACAATAGCAATGAAAACCCTCAACCTTAACCTTAACTTTAACCTCAACCTCAACCTTAACCTCAACCTTAACCTATTCCTTTAAAACAAACAAACCCGTCAGTAGTAAACTGACGGGTTTGTTAGAATAGGGTTATTAAGGCTTAGAAAGAATGATCGTCGCAAATATAATCATACATTTCCTGAGCATTATTGTTGTAAGGGTCAAGCTGAAGCACTTTTTTAAATTCTTCTTTCGCTAAATCATATTTAAAGGTGCGCATATAGGTGCGGCCTAAATGGTAGTGAGCTGAAACATGAGGATTGTTTTCGTTCACCAGTTTTTCGAAGTAAGGTAAAGCTTCTTCGTATCTGCCGGATGATTTGAGAGCAATACCCATATAATACATTGCCATAGTGGTATCAGGACACAACTCGAGCAATTTGCGATAACAATTTACACTTAGCTCTTCTTTACCTAAGTGATAATAGCATAAACCCATCCAAATGTAGGTCATAGGCAAGTTTTTGCCTGACTCAACAATTTTAGTGAATACTTCCACTGCCTGGGTGAAATAGGTTGCACGATACATGGCAACTCCCATACGGTAATACACAAAAATACTATCGGGTCTGATTTCCAGAACCCTTTTGTAGGAAGCAATACACTTGTTCATTTCGCCGAGTATATAGTATAAACTGGCGATTTCCATCATCAAGTGAGTACTATTGGGAAACTCTTCGAGTTTTTTCTCAAAAACAGCAACAGCTTCTTTAATGTCGCCATTTAATACGTGGGTGTAGGCTTCTTCCAGACGATTATCTCCAAACTCTTTCATTATATTTTGTTTTTTTAAATTTTAAACGGTAAAATTAGTAATTATTTTCTATCTGTAAAGGGAATATATTCCTGTTTTGGATAAACATTTTTATATGAGGGGCGAATGATGCGTTTAGCAGTGAAGGTAAGTTCCTCAATGCGATGGGTGCACCAGCCTGCTACTCTTGCCATTGCAAACAATGGAGTGAACAATTCTTTAGGAATTCCGATGCAAGAATAAACGAAACCTGAATAGAAATCGACATTAATACAAACTTGTTGATCGGGGCCGTTGCCTTTATATTCGGCAAAAACTCCGGGAGCAATCCGCTCAACCAGCTCATAAAGTTCGAATTCTTCTATTTTATCCTTTTCGATTGCCAAATCGCGTGCTCTTTCTCTTAATAGTATGGCACGTGGATCGGAAACGGTATACACTGCATGTCCGATACCATATATTTTACCACTGTAATCATTAACTTGTTTGTTCAGGATTTTGATAAGATATTCGGTTACTTCTTCCTGACTTTTCCAGTTGGTGACATTGCGTTTCATATCTTCCATCATTTCGAGCACTTTAATGTTGGCTCCACCGTGTAAAGGTCCTTTCAGAGAACCAATGGCTGCGGTGAGAGAGGAATAAATATCAGTTTCACTTGAAGAGGTTACGCGCATGGTGAAGGTTGAATTATTACCACCACCGTGTTCAGCATGAAGCACTAAAGCAAGGTCGAGTAAGTCAGCTTCAAGTTTAGTATAGCGTGAATTACCCCCTTTTACAAGGTAAAGGAAATTTTCGGCAGTACTCATCACCGTGCTCGGATAACGAATAGATAATGTTTTGCCCTGATAAGCATGGCTCATAGCTTGATAGGAGTATGCAATGATAGTTGGAAACTTAGCAATGATGTTTAAGGTTTGCTCAATCATGTTATGCAGACTGAGTTCGTCTGCTCTGGAGTCTAAAGTATATAAACCTAATATAGAACGAGAGAGCATGTTCAACACATCTCTGCCCTTCATGGTTAATATCATATTCTTAATGAATGAATCGGGAAGTTTACGAAGTTGAGCCATGTGATCGGTAAATTTGGTCAGCTCTTCTTTTGCAGGTTGTTTTCCGGTAAGTAATAAATAAACGGTTTCGTCGAACCCGTGACGTTCGTCGGCTTTAAAGCCATTTGCCAGGTCTTCGATATCGATACCTCTGTAAAGTAATCTTCCGGGTATTGGCATCACTCTGTCGCCTTCTTTTTTATACCCTAAGACATCCCCCACATTGGTTAAGCCGGCTAAAACTCCGGTCTTGTCTTTGTTACGCAAGCCACGTTTGACATCGAATTTATCAAATAATTCGGGTTCTATAACGCAGGCTTTTTTTACTGATTCTTCTAAATTCGCAATAAAAATATTAGTCTCCATTTGATTTTTGTTTTTAAATATTAAGTTTTACATATTTGAAATGATAGCATCAGCAAATTCTGATGTTTTTAGTAAAGTAGCTCCTTCCATCAACCTATGGAAGTCGTAAGTTACTTTCTTCTGTTGGATGGTTAGCTCCATGCCTTCATAAATTTTATCAGCCACATCAAACCATCCCATATATTCGAACATTAAAGCGCCGGATAGGATAACAGAACCCGGGTTCACTTTATCAAGACCAGCATATTTAGGAGCGGTTCCATGAGTGGCTTCAAAAATAGCATGACCTGTTTCGTAATTGATATTCGCACCAGGAGCTATTCCGATGCCACCCACTATGGCAGCTAAGGCATCTGAAATATAATCGCCGTTCAAATTTAAGGTAGCAATTACCGAATATTCTGAAGGGCGGGTGAGTATTTGTTGAAGAAAAGCATCAGCAATCACATCTTTAACAATGAGTTTTCCGGCATTTATTGCTTCGTTTTGAGCAGCATTTGCGGCTTCTTCTCCTTTTTCTTTTACAATCTTATTATATTGATTCCAGGTGAAAACTTTGTCGCCAAATTCGCGTTCAGCTAAAGCATATCCCCATTTCATGAAAGCACCTTCGGTGTATTTCATAATATTACCTTTGTGTACAATGGTAACAGAAGGGAGATTACGTGAGAGGGCAAGTTTAATGGCTTGTCTCACTAATCTTTCTGTTCCTTCTAAGGAAACAGGTTTAATGCCAATAGAAGCTGTGAGGGGGAAACGTATTGATGTAACTTTCATTTCATCAATCAAAAAACGTTTCATTTTTTCAACTTCAGGTTCACCATACATAAACTCAATTCCTGCATAAATATCTTCAGTGTTTTCTCTAAAGATAATCATGTTTACATTTTCAGGATGTTTCACAGGGCTGGGAACTCCTTTAAAATAGCGAACCGGACGATAGCAGGTATATAAATCCAATATTTGACGTAAAGCAACATTAAGTGAGCGCATTCCACCACCGATAGGGGTAGTGAGCGGTCCTTTAATTCCAACAAGATATTCTTTGAAATCGGCTAAAGTTTCATCTGGTAACCAATTGCCCACCGTATTGAAGGCTTTTTCGCCGGCAAGAACTTCTTTCCAGGCTACTTTCTTTTTGCCTTCAAAAACTTTTCCGACAGCGGCGTCGAAAACTCTGATGGATGCTTTCCAGATGTCTACACCAATACCATCTCCTTCGATAAAAGGGATTATTGGATAATCAGGAACATTTAATTTGTCGTTTTCTATTGTGATTTTTTCTGCTTTCATGAATTAAATTAAGGGTATGTATTTTTTTATATTAAGTGAAAATTATTTCGAAAGTCTCGATTTTAGTTTTTCTAATTGTTCTTTCATCTCAACTGGCAATCTGTCACCAAACATAGCGTAGTTTTCGGTGATAAGTTCACATTCTGCAAGCCATTCTACATTATCAACTTTAAGTAGTTGGTCCATATTTTCGGCAACTCCGGTTAAGCCAGATACATCAATATCACCTTTTTTAGGTAAATAACCAATAGCAGTTTCATCAGCATCAACAGTTCCTTCAACGCGGTCGAAAATCCATGCAAGTGCACGAATATTGTCGCCATAACCAGGCCATAAGAATTTGCCATCAGGTCCTTTGCGGAACCAATTTACATTAAATATTTTAGGTAACTTAGTTTTATCTTCTGCACTTTGTCCTGTTTTAATCCAATGTCCGAAATAATCGGCCATGTGATACCCACAGAATGGCAGCATTGCAAAAGGATCGCGACGAACACCGGCTTTCAAACCGATAGCAGCAGCAGTAACTTCAGAACCAGCAATAGATCCCATGAAAACACCATGATTCCAATCAAATGACTGATAAATCAGGGGAACAGTGCCGGGACGACGTCCACCAAAAAGAATAGCCGAAATTGGAACACCATTTGGGTTTTCCCAATCTTTGTCTATAGCAGGGCATTGTGAAGCAGGAGCTGTGAAACGTGCATTTGGGTGAGCCGCAGGTTTGCCATTAGCTGCATCATATTTTTCGTTAGTCCAGGTGATAGTTCCTTCAGGAATGTCGTAGCCTATACCTTCCCACCAGATATCCTGATCAGGTGTAAGTCCTGTGTTTGTGAAAATCGAATTAGCTCTGCATGACAGCATAGCATTTGGATTTGTTTCCATTGAAGTGAAAGGGGCAACACCAAAAAATCCGGCTTCAGGGTTGATTGCATACAAACGACCATCTTCACCAAATTTCATCCATGCAATATCATCACCT
>JBAWXL010000120.1:0-13050 GCA_037144095.1 Bacteroidota bacterium | reverse complement strand
AAATTGCTATGGTCATGCTTATGTTCACACAGGCTTTCCGCTATGCTTACGAACCCTTTATTTTCGCCCAAAACAAAGATAAAAACAGTCTTGGAGCTTATGCCGATGCCATGAAATTCTTTATCCTTTTCTCCTTGCTTATCTTCCTCGGAATGGTGTTATACATGGATATTTTCAAGTATATCATTCAGCACGATTACTGGAAAGGCCTTGATGTGGTGCCAATTGTTTTATTTTCATTCATTTTTCAGGGAATTTTCTTTAATCTTTCACTTTGGTACAAACTGACCGACAAAACAATGTATGGTGCCTGGTTCTCAATACTTGGAACAATTATTATTGTGGTAATGAACGTACTTTTAGTGCCAACTTACAGTTACATGGGCTGCGCCTGGGCAGCTTTTGTTTGTTATTTGGTTATCATGTTAGTTTCGTATTATTTCGGGCAAAAATACATGCCTATTAAATATGACCTGAAAACAATCGGACTTTATACCGCTGTTACAATTGTGTTGTACATAATCAGCACCTTTATCGAAACACCTTATAAATCTGTAAATGTAGGTCTCAAAACCATCTTAATGATATCCTATTTGGTATTGATGGTAAAACGTGATTTTCCATTAAAAACAATACCGGTTATAAATCGATTTTTCAAATAAAAACTGAAAATGAGTAAATTACATGTAATAACTCCTGTAAAAAATTCCTTAGAAACAACTCTTGTAACCATCGATAGCGTTATGAGTTCAGTATGCGGTGTCGATTTTAGCTATACTATTTATAACGATTTTAGTACTGATAAAACCACTGAAACTTTACAGGCCGAATCGGAGAAGCAGGGCTTTACACTGGTAAACCTGAAAGATTTTACTGAGCAACCTTCGCCAAATTATTTATTAGTTTTGCAAATGGCTCAACAAAAAGCAATTGCCGAAGATGCTCATTTGCTAATCATTGAATCGGATGTAATTTTGGGTATAAACACGCTTCAAAAAATGGCTGAAAACGTCACTATACATGATAAAGTTGGCATGGTGGCTGCTGTAACAACAGATATAAACGGGAAAATAAACTTCCCATATTTGTATGCAAAAAACTTTAAATCAGGAATTTACGAAACAAAAAAAAGACTTAGTTTTTGTTGTACAATATTGAATATCAATTTTCTAAAGTCATTCGATTTCAACGAACTGAATCCGGAAAAAAACTGGTACGATGTATTTATATCGCATAAATCTGTCGAACTCGGGTTTTCAAATTATTTGCTGACTTCATTACCTGTTTTGCACTTACCTCACAGCAGCCGTCCATGGAAACTCCTGAAATACAGTAATCCATTGAAATACTACTGGCTGAAAATAATCAAAAAACGAGATAAAATTTAATAATGCTAGAAAAATATCCATTAGTATCGGTAGTAATACCTATTTATAATATGCAGCTCTTTTTAGCCGAAACAATTGAATCGGTTATCGCATCCTCTTATCCAAATTTTGAAGTAATCTTAATGGATGACGGTTCAACAGATGATTCAGCGAGTATTGCAAAAAAATATGCTGCTCAAGATAATCGTTTGAAGTTTTTCTCGCAACCAAATGGTGGAGCAGCAATGGCTCGCAATCATGCTATAATGCTGTCTGATGGTGAATATATTTTACCTGTAGATGCTGATAATCTTATTTCTCCAGATTATATCGAAAAAGCCGAGTATATTCTTGAACATGAATCAGATATAAAAATAGTATATTGCAACGCTGTATTTTTTGGAGATAAAAAAGGCTCTTGGAAACTACCACCATATAGTTTAAATCTTTTAGCGCGTAAAAACGTAATAGACAATTGTGCTATGTATCGCAAGTCGGATTGGGAAAAAGCAGGTGGTTATTGCGAAGAGATATTAGGCCCTGAAGACTGGGATTTTTGGATTAGTATGCTAAAAAATGGAGGGATTGTCAAAAAACTACCTCTTGTTGGTTTACATTACAGAGTTACTGCCAATTCTAAACGCAAACGAACCAGGCATCTAAAGAAAAAACTCATAAGGCAAATGAATCTTCGCCATAAAGCTTTTTTCTATAGAACTTTAGGAGGCAAATTAAGGAAGAGTCGTACGTGGTCAAAAGAAACTAACTTTTTGTTTCATTTAATTCATCCTGAGAATATTTTTTGCAGTAAAGCCTACACTGATTTTGAAGAGTTTGTTTATTCAAGCCCGGAGTTTTATACAAAAGATGGAAGTGAAGCCAAATTCAATGTGCTGGGAAAACAGCTGACTATAACAGAGTATAAAGAGGAAAGCTGTTTGTCTCAACTTTTTAGAAAAAAAGTAGCTAAATCTAAAGCTCGATCAGCATTTGAAAGTACTAGTAGCGAATTATCAGTTGGTTATTATGAGGTATTTACTTTCTTTTGGCTCAAAAAAAGCTATCATATATGTTTTCTAAACAACTAAAAACCTATAAACAGAATATAACTTTGAAAGCATCAATAATCATTGCCATTTATAAAAACATTCCATTTCTACAAGCTATTTTGGATTCACTTCGTTATCAAACAGAAAAAAATTTCGAAATTATTATAGCTGAAGATGGTGAAAATGAATCTATTAAGCAATTTATTGAACAATATTCTTTCGAACAACCTTATCAACATTTAACCCAAAAAGACGAAGGCTGGCGAAAAAATAAAGCTATGAATATGGCAATACGGGCAGCTAAAGCAGATTGGCTGATATTTATAGATGGAGACTGTGTGCTGCATCCCCGGTTTATTGAAATGCACCTGAGATATGCTGCAGAAGAAACAATTTTAGTAGGCAAACGTGTTAAACTAGACCCGGAAAGCTCAGCACAACTAATAAAATGCTCAGGAAATACCAAATTTTTGCAAAAACTATTGTTGCAAAAAATGATTTGGAACAAGGGTGATATTAAATTTATTGAAGAAGGAATTTTTATTTCTCCAGATGGTTTATTTGGATTTATAACCAAAATGCGAAAAGGAAAAAGATTGGTAGGTAGCAATATGTCCTTTTCAAAACAAGCAATTCTTACAATAAACGGGTTCGACGAAGATTATATATTACCAGCGGTTGGTGAAGATTATGATCTGAATTGGCGTTTTGCAGCGGCTGGGTTCAAAAATATATCGGTTCGAAATATGGCGGTTCAATATCATTTATCGCACATCGAAAACTGGGTAAATCAGGATGAAAATATGATTATATGTCAGAAAAAGCAACTCGATAATAACTTCGTGTGTATCAATGGAATAATAAAACGACATAATACAAAACTATGATTATACTTAGTGACTATAGAAATCAAATGTGCAATAGATTATGGTCGTTTTCATTTTTTATTGCTTATGGTATAGTGTATAATGTAGATGTATATATTCCAAATTTTAAAGATTATGAATCATTATTTGAAAACTTAAATCAATTTCAAAACATAAAATTTAATTTATTCAAAAAAAGAAATAACGAAAAGGCTATCAGATTTTGCATCTATATATTGGCAAAATTACACAAAGTAAAAATTAGTTCTCTTTTTCGATTATTTAATATTTACTTTCCTGAGAGCAGTCAGTTAAACGAATTATTATGTGACCAAAAAAAAATTGTAATTCTCAACGCTTGGAAACATAAAAAAGATATAGACGCATTTATAAACCAAAAACAGCAAATAATAACGCTTTTTAAACCAAAAAACGAATACTGTAAAAGAGCTGATGAGCTATTTATTAAACTCAAACAACAATACGATGTTATTGTTGGTGTTCATATTAGAAGAGGAGACTATTTGGCTTTTCAGGAGGGAATTTATTTCTTTGATGATTCTGTTTACAGTAATTATATGACTAATTTAAAAAATCAATTTACAGAAAAAAAAGTTGCATTTTTTATAAGCTCCATAGAAACAGTTAATTATGACAATTATAGCAATCTAAATGTCAGCAAGTTAGAAAATTCATTAGGAATTGAGGATCTTTATGCCCTAAGTAAATGTGATTATATTATAGGACCTCCAAGCACATTCTCAATGTGGGCTTCATTTTATGGATCAGTGCCTTTAAAACTGTTAGAAACCGAAAATGAGAAATTCACTGTTAATGACTTCTCTATAATCCGCTATCAAAATAACTTTGAGAATGGAAATGAATATATTTACAGGTCTTCAAAGTGAGCGTTATTTAACATGCTAAAATTATTTAGAATTTATTGAAACAGTATAAAACCAATTTAAATTATGACTTGTTCTGTTAGTTTAATTATCTCATTTTACAATAAAATTGATTTACTGAAGCTTATTTTTGCGGCTTTAGAAATTCAAACCAATAAGGAATTTGAAGTAATTATTGCCGATGATGGTTCAAAACCGGAAGTGCTAGCAGAAATTGAGCTTATTAAATCAAATTACTTTTTTCCGATTAAACATGTTTGGCACGAAGACAATGGCTGGCAAAAAAATAAAATTCTGAATAAAGCCATAGTTGCATCTAATGGTGACTATTTGATATTTATAGATGGCGATTGTATTCCCCACCGCCGATTTATACAGGAACACGTAGAAAATAGAGCTGATAATCAAGTAATTAGCGGTCGTCGTATTTTGCTAACCGAGGGAATTTCTAAAAACCTGAATTTAAAGAAGATTCAATATGGTTACCTCAATTTTTTAGTTGGATTTCCACTTTTGTTTCAAACTTTATTCGGTGGTAAAAAAACCTATATGGAAGATATGATTCGCATCCGGAATCGTTTTTTGCGCGGATTGATATTAAAAGACCGAAGGCGATATCTGTTGGGATGCAATTATTCCATCTGGAAAAATGATATATTGAAAGTAAACGGCTTTGATGAGCGTTTTCTGCATCCCGGTACTGGAGAAGATAGTGATTTAGAGGAACGTTTGGCCAGAATTGGCATTTTTTGCATTTCTAAAAAACATTTGGTAACCATCTTCCACTTTTATCATGTTCATTTTGATACAAATATAGAAGAAAACCAACTTCTTTTTCTGGAAAATAATAAAATGAATATATCATACACCCCTTTTGGAATCATAAAAAAATTAACACATGAAATTTGAACACCGTATAAGATTCATTTATCAAAAACTAAAACAATCCGTTTTTACCTATAAATATAATCAGGAAAAATATAAAACAACTTTTCTTGGTAAAAATCCACAAAAGTTGAAAATAGAATTGCATCCAATTCCAAAGATTATTTATTGTTTTTGGACAGGAAATAACGAGATGTATGTTGATAGAAAAAACTGTTTAAATTCAATTTACGCAAATTCTGGCATTGAAGTTAAATTGATTACTTCTGAAAATTTAGCTTCTTTCGTTCTGGCTAATTTTCCACTACATCCGAGCTTTGACTATTTATCTTTAGTTCACAAATCGGACTATTTACGATGTTATTTTATGCATCATTTTGGAGGAGGTTACACAGATATAAAAACCTGCAATAACTCATGGGATAAAGCTTTTGAAATTATTCAGAAAACAGACAAGTGGATATTAGGCTATTCAGAATCAAGAGCTAAAGATTTAGCAAAAGTTGAATCGCTAATCCAAAAAGATTTAAATAAACACTTTCTATCAGTACTAGGTAATTGTGCATATATTTGCCGTCCGTACTCATCGTTCACAAGGGAATGGTATGAAGAATTACACTATAGATTAGATGAAAACTTTTTAAATTTAAAAAATAATCCCGGCAATGTAATGGGAGATAATGCAAACTATCCCTTAGCTTGGACATATATTTTAGGCAGTATTTTTCATCCTTTAAATCTTAAATATCAAGATAAAATTATTAAATCAAATATTGTTAAACCTGGTTTTGTAAATTACCGCTAATACAAAATAGCTGTAAGTGCAATATATTGATATATAAGACACTATATTTTTGTAACAATTATAAACAAACACAATATGTTATCAATTATTGTTTGTTCGCGAAATAAAGAACTTTCAAGCGAATTTCTTAGAAATATAGATGAAACCATTGCTGTTGATTATGAAGTAATTTGCATCGATAATTCAAAAAACGAATATTCTATTTACTCTGCATATAATAAAGGTGTTAATCAGAGTAGATTTCCATACTTGTGCTTTGTGCATGAAGATGTATATTTTCATCATAAGAACTGGGGTAAGAAAGTAATTGAGCATTTGCAAATACCTGATATTGGAATTATTGGACTAGCCGGAGGCGATATTGCATCGAGAGTTCCAGCCATGTGGTCAACATTGAATCCATGCGAAAATCTAATTCAGTCTTTTAAAAATGACAGAAAACCATCTGAATTAGTGCAACTCCCTGCCAATTATACCAATACCAGACGGTCGGTTATTTTGCTCGATGGTGTTTTTTTATGTATGAATCGCATTTTTTTTGAAAATATTAAATTCGACGAAACATTTGGGGGATTTCATGGTTACGATTATGACATTTCAATTCAATCAATAATTGCCGGATTTAACAATTATGTTATATATGATATATCAATTGAACATTTTTCGCCTGGAATTCAGGATAATGCCTATTATCGGACATTAGTGAACGTTTTTCAAAAATGGGAACACCAACTTCCATTATTCGAAAAATCAATACCAAAAGCTAAACAAGAAGAATTGTTGCCCCTCATTGAAGAGAAAACAATAAAGATTCTTATTAAACGATTGGTTCGAACTTATTTCGCCAAGTCTGAGATACTGAAAATAATTCCTTATTACCTTCATTTAACCAATTCTAAAAACCTGACATTTAAAATTAAGTTTCTAAAATTCAGGATATTATCCATTAGGATTAATTCATTTCTACGTAGGAAGATGCATAAATCAAAAGTAATTTCAACTTTTCAAAATTATCCAAAAACTGAACCCAAAGTTTCAATTATAACTCCTTGTTTCAATCGTGAAAAATTTATCGGTGAGACTTTGAAAAATCTACAAATGATGAATTATCAAAACTGGGAATGCATCGTGGTAGACGATGATTCGACTGACAATTCAGCAGTAATAGTCAAAGAAATGGCGGCAAAAGACAAGCGTATACAATATCATTACCAGACGAAATCGGCAATTCCGGTAACAAAAAACTATGCAATTTCTTTATCAACAGGTAAATATATTTTTCCACTTGATTCTGATGATCTGATTTCGCCGGATTATATTCGTGAGGCTGTTGACATTTTGGAGAATAATGAAAATGTCAAAATCGTATATTGTCAGGGTGTGTATTTTGGAACCCGGAAAGGGAAATGGAAACTACCTACCTATTCGTTTGAAGAATTACTGATTTCAAATTGTATCCATAATTCAGCTATGTTTCGTCGTTCCGATTTTGATAAAACAAACGGTTATAATCCGAGTATTTTTGCAAGCGAAGAATGGGATTTATGGATAAATATGCTAAAAACAGGAGGTGAAGTATATAAAATTGAAAAAAAATACTTTTTTTACCGCAAACATGCTGAATCTACTATTGATAATTTAAGCGATAAAAGAGCTGAAATGCGTAAACTTGTTTATGAAAATAACAAAGAACTCTACAACCAATTTCTCGAAAATCCTATTCAGCTGTTGGTAGAACATCGAAAATACAAAAAAAAATACAACATACTACGCAAATTAACCTTTAATCGGCCTATTGAATAAATTTATACTTTTTACCGGCTTATCACTTTCGCTGATGTGGATAAAGAATACGAGAAAAACAAAAAATCTAGTAATTCCTTCCTGAACATACAAAGGTTCTTCTATCAACATAAAAAAGATATAAAGTAACATAAACATTTGGAGTAAATAGCTCCGCGATTTAAAAGCATACCACATCAAACTGAAAACCAGCACCAATAGTAAAACTGCTCCCGGTATTCCAAACTGAATCATAGTTCCAAGTATCTGATTGTGTGTATAAGTTTTAGGCCATAGTCCAACTTTTAACTCATTCTTCATAAGTTCTTCCTGTTGTTTTAGAACAGCTGCTTCTTGAGAATAGCCGGCACCCCACCAAATATGTTTCTTTATATAATTAATTGCTAATGTAGAATCCGTTTTGCGTACAGGATCTGAAATAAATCCTGAAACCTTATTTTGCAAAACAATAAGACCTGAAGCTCCGATAAACAAAAAGAGTATTAAAGCCAACTTGAAATATATTTTATTTATATGCAAATAATACAATCCCGAAATCAGAATGATAACCAAAACCTCAACTAGTCCGATTCTGCTTTCCATTATTAATTGCATAAAAATACTGAATACAGAATAAACAAACAGTTCGAATATAGAAATTTTAGATTTTTCTCGTTTCTTATAAAACAGATAAAACCCGGATATTAAAGTTGGAAGTAACACCAAATTAATATAACTTGGGTGATTATATCGTGACCATGATGCAACAAATTCAAGAGCAGCAATTCCATTAACATTCGTCTTTTGAGTCATCCACTCTATATATCCAATATTTACAAAATGCATAGAGTTATACCACCAATAAACAACCGAAATAACCATATATATCATCATTACTCTGAATAAAAATCTTAAAATTCGGAGCATTGTTTCTTTTTCAATACGAAAACAACAAAAAGCAATTGGGATAAGATAAAATGAATAGGTCATTTCGGGAAATCTGAAACCTTTTGGCGTTCCAATTGTACCGAAAAACTCCAATAATGGATACAGAAAAACAAATAAATAAATGGGATTAAGAGCATATATTTTGCGATTTATTAAAGCATAAATAAACGCACAAATCACAAAAAATGCCGTTGCATCAATTCCGACCTGTTTTTGGAAAATGCTTAATACCAATAATATAGATAACGAAAAAATCAACAGACTTCTGGATGAAAAAAAAGATTTAGGTGATTTAAGTATACCGGATTCATAAAAACCAATTGCTATGGAAAGACCAACAAAAGAAATCAACAGAATATTTGCAAAACTTATATGGTTCAGAAGTAGTGCATCTATCTGCATGAAATAAAGCTTGATAAGAAATAGTAGAATAACTGTCAGCAAAACCAAAGCGGGTGCAAATAAATTTATTTTTTTCATTTTTTTCAAGAGTTCGTTATTCTTTTAAAAAGCGATAGTATTCTTGTGGAGTCATAAAAATCATTTTTTTCTCTTTCAAATAGTCAAGTAATGCCTGATAATCTTGAAATTCTTGATCATTCCATGTATTTGGATGAATCTGAATAATTAAATAGGGAAGGTGTTTATTCTTCTCTAAGATCATTTTTACAGATTTAGAAGGCACATGAAGAACAGATTCACACTTAATATCCAGTAAAATCTGGTTTTGTCCGACACCAATTATATTCCAGTTTGGATTTACCCATGATGTATGAAATTGCTTCTCATGCAGCTGATAACACATCCACACCTTTATTTCCGGAAATGATTTTAAAGCTTCAAATGTAATATCGGAACTTTCGTTAAACGGAGTGCTGAATGTATCACAATTAATATCTAAAGAGTCTTTGAAAAAATCCTGTGATAGTTTAATGTGTTCGGATTGGTAGACTAAATCCGGAGTCTTAAATTCTTCAACATTATTTGTTCTCAGATGGTCATAACCATGATTCCAAAACTGAATCGATAATTGACCGACATTATTATGGGATTGTGCTAATTCTTTTGCTTTAGATTTAGTTGCAGCAGATGTCATATTTTTTGAAATAATACCAATGCTGACAGGAACATTGTTTTCCATTGATTTAGAAATAAATTGTTCCCATTTCGGAGTCATATCCCCCAAATCATCTGCCTTAATTATAATAACAGTCTGATTGACGTTTATGGAATGATCTGGTTCACAAGAGCTGAAAATTAATATCAAAAATAGAAAATGGATCGTGAGTTTACTTACACGATGCAAAATCATATGTAATTGTATTAATTGTATATTGTATAAACTTGTATTAATCATAAATTAGTCACAAATATAGACAATTTATTCTATTTTCGTCCAAAATCAGCCGGAATTTCACCCCAGACTTCTGTTTCCCATTTTAAAACCGGTGTGCTGTATTCATTCTCAGCCAGCCACTTTTCGGCACGTTGTATCAGGTCAAAAAGCACAGCATTAGCTTCATTTTTCTCCAGTTTGGTTTTGGCTTTTCCGGTTTTAATCCATGCCAGAGCGGTTTTACTGTCGGTATAAACCTGTAATGAGCTGTTTTTCTGTTTCAAAAATGCCAATCCATGAACCAATGCCAAAAACTCTCCGACGTTATTTGTTCCATCTTTAAACGGTCCCTGGTGAAAGATTTGCTCGCCTGTTTTGGTATAAACGCCACGATATTCCATTAAACCGGGATTGCCACTGCAAGCAGCATCTACCGAAATACTTTCAAAGTTTGGCATTCCAACCCGGGCAATTTCCTCGGCAGATGGTTTTTTGGGCTTTGCATTTTTACCGATATAGTCCCAACAAGGCGAAACCATTGCCTCACGAGCTTCAGCTTCTGTAGCAAAACCTTTAAAGATAGCTCCTTCATACCCATGAATCTGCCGTTTGCATTCGTCCCACGAACGGTAAATGCCCGGTTCTTTTCCTTCCCAAACAACGAAGAATTTATTTTTGCTCATGTTCTTAGAAAACTTAAATAACAATGAATCTTTGTTTTACCATAAAAAACAAGCTCCATTTTCAGCAAAAGTAACTAAAAACAGTAAAATTGGCAAATGTCTGTTATTTTGACTGAATTTATTGTAGGTAAATTTCATGTGTTATTCACATATTTGTAATAATTAAGTACTTTTGCCCGCAAAGTTTTCTGCTAATTTTTAAACAATTCACATAATGGAGAATAACTCACAGTCAGGTAATACATTTGCAATGAAGTTTTATCTGGCAATAATTAAAAATACGCTATTGCTTTTTGCGCTGTTTATGATAACACGGTTTGTGTTTGTTTGGTACAACGCTAAGTTCTTCCACAACATAAGTGATAATGATTGGTTTCTGTTGCTAAAAGGCTGTTTACAGTTCGATTTGGCCGGAATTCTTTACGTGAATTTACTCTATATTCTTGTGATATTTTTACCACTGCCAATTAACTGGCGCACACAAAAATACTTTCAAAAAACTGTTCAATGGGTTTTTGTGGTTACGAATGGTATAGCTTTGATATTGAATGTGATAGATACCATTTATTTCGAATTCTCGCAGCGCAGAACAACCTGGAGCATTTTCAATGAATTTTCACACACCGATAATTTGTTCAAAATCTTTGGTGAATCTATGCGTGACCATTGGTTTCTGGTGGTGTTGGCACTTAGTCTATTCCCAATTCTGTATTTTTTGTATAGTTCTGTAAAAGATAAATCGGAAACATTCAAGTCCGACTGGAGATACTGGACTATTGCGGGCGTTCTTTTTCCACTTGCTTTGGGTGCTACTGTTATTGGAATTCGCGGTGGTGTAGGACGATTTGTGCGTCCCATAACTATTAGTAATGCAAATCAATATGTAAATAAACCAATTGAATCATCCGCCATTCTCAACACTCCTTTTTCTCTGATTCGAACCATTGAAAATAATAGTCTGCCACGGTTTTCTTATTTTAAAAATACTGAAGAGCCCGAAAAGATTCAACCAACCGTATTTTATCCGACAAAAAATGGAGAAATGAAAAGGTTGAACGTGGTGGTATTAATCATGGAAAGTTTCGGACGTGAGTATATCGGTTCGCTCAATAAAGATTTAATAGGTGCTGATTATAACGGATATACACCGTTTCTGGATTCGTTAATCGGCAAAAGTCTGACTTTTGAAACAACCATAGCCAATGGTCGAAAATCAATCGATGCTATTCCTTCAGTTCTGGCTTCTATTCCAAGAATAGGTGAACCTTATTTTGTGGGTGATTATGGAAATAATCAGGTGCTAAGTCTGGCCGGTGAATTAGGCAAGAAAGGCTATTATTCTGCCTTTTTCCACGGTGCTCCAAACGGCTCAATGGGATTTTGGGCATTTGCCAAAACAAGTGGTTTTAAAGATTATTTCGGAATGAATGAATATGGTCACAACAAAGATTTTGACGGTACGTGGGCTATCTGGGATGAGCCATTTTTTCAGTATTATGCCGACAAAATGAATACTTTTCACGAGCCATTTATAACTGCCATGTTCTCAGCAAGTTCGCATCACCCTTATGTGATTCCCGAAAGTTATAAACCGCAACTGAAAGAAGGGACATTGCCCATTCATAAATGTGTAAGATACACTGATATCGCCTTAAAACATTTTTTTGAAAAAGCCAGCAAAATGCCCTGGTTCAAACGGACTATTTTTGTAATTACCGGCGATCATACCAATGCTACTGACCAGCCACTTTATCAGAATGACATTGGACTTCATGCCGTTCCTATTATTTTTTATTATCCGGCCGGAATTGCACCCGAATACCGAAAAGAAATTGCTCAACAAATTGATATTAAGCCTTCTGTGTTGGGTTTTCTTGGATTTGATTTGCCTTACGTGGCATTTGGGACTGATGTGTTTCACCGGAAACCGGAAGATGCTTATGGAACGGACGATGAAAATGGTGTATACAGTTTTTACTCAAACCAATATCTTTTTCAGTTTAACGGCGAGAAAGCAACGGCTTTGTACAATTACAAACAAGACAGAATGCAGAAAGTGAACCTGCTCAACAAAGAAGCAAAACAAGCAGGAAAAATGGAATTGCAACTAAAGGCAATTCTGCAAACCTATCAGAGGCGGATGAAGGAGAATGATCTAACAGTGAAAAAATAAAACTATTTCGCTCTTAAATACTGTGACGGCCATTCTGCATCTTCCGTTTTCAACGCGAAATACGGATTGCGGAGGATTTCACGACCAAAGAGTATAAAATCTGCTTTGTTTTCATTCAAAATTGTAATTGCTTGCTCAGTGGAAGTAATCATACCCACTGCAGAAGTAAGAATACCGGTTTTGCGAACTGCTTCGGAGAATTGAACCTGATAACCGGGACCAATCTGAATTTTCTGGTCAACAATATTTCC
>JBAWXL010000119.1:0-13130 GCA_037144095.1 Bacteroidota bacterium | reverse complement strand
TATCCAGATATCGAGCTGTTCGAAAACATCATTAATTCTAAGCTGTCGGATAATTTGTTGAATACGTAAATATAATTTATCATCAAAGGTATTCAACAAAAGTTCATAAAGATAAGAAATATAAGGAATACCTCCCTGAATCAGATTTTTTTCTATCTGTGTATACAGCATTTCGTCGGGTTCATCCAATAAACTAATAAGTGCATTAAATTCGGAAAGTTGAAGACTATTAGACATATATGTTATAATATGATTCGATCTAAAACGGTTTTAATAAGTGAAATTACAGCCGGATGATAATCTTCAGAAAACTGTTGAGCAATCCGGTTGGCAATAATTACACATATTGTAAGGGTGTTGTGTCCCAATAATCTGCCTAAACCATATAAAGCAGAAGTTTCCATTTCAAAATTGGTAATCAGATGTTTTTCGAAACTGAATTTTGTGAGTTTTTCGTTCAAATCGGGAATGGCAAGTTTCAATCGCAATTCTCTGCCCTGGGGTCCATAGAAACCTGAGGCTGTTGCCGTAATCCCACTTCTCATATCAAAACAAATTTTTTCAAGCAAACTTTCGGATGCATGAACTGTATATGGCAAAGCAAACTTGGAATCGTATGCAGATTGTTCGATAAATGCTTTATTGATGCTATTTTCATCATTATTCATCGAAAAATCATAGTAATTCAGCAGTCCATCGAAACCTAAAGCGTATTCGCTCACTAAAAATGACTCAATGGGGATGTCTTTTTGCAAGGCACCTGAAGTGCCCAAACGAATAATATTTAACGAGCTTAATTTCTCTTTTGCAATGCGTTTTTCGAAATCAATATTGACCAATGCATCCAATTCGTTAAGTACAATGTCAATATTATCGGTTCCAATTCCGGTAGATAAAACTGTGATGCGTTTTCCCTTATAGGTACCTGTATGTGTAACAAATTCACGGTTTTGTTTTTTAATTTCTATCTGGTCGAAGAAGGAAGAAACGGTTTCGACACGTCCCTGATCGCCAACAATTATAATGTCTTTGGCAATTTCTCCGGGCTTCAAATTGAGGTGATAAATACTGTTATCTGAGTTAATTATAAGTTCTGAACTTTCCATAATTTATAGGTTTGCTAAAAAAAAAATTATAATAATGGTTGCATTCTAAATAATTCTTACTAATTTTGGATGCAAACTGATATACAAATTTACTCTTTTATGGAAAGCAACAAAGAAAATATTTTAGTACCCATCGATTTTACTGAAAAATCGACCATTTCAATTGACCAGGCCGTGGTATTGGCCAAGCTAATTCGTGCCGAAATTACCCTCTTGCACATCATGCAGGAAAGGAATATTAAGTTTCTAAACTCCTTATTCAGTGAGGAATCGGAGTTCGAAAAAATGAAATTAAATTATGAAGATAAGTGTCATAAAATGATGCTTAAGCTTGCTGAAGAAATTCAACAAAAACATCACATTAAAGTTTTCACCATGCTTGCAAAGGGAAAAGTTTACGAAAAAGTGTTGGAAGTTTCGGAACAAATTTTCGCAAAATTCATTGTGGTGGCAAATAATGGGGAAGAATTGGATTCAGAAAATACAAATTTGGGTGCCAACACTTCAAAAATCATCAGAGGTGCTCAAACACCTGTTATCACTGTGAATAACAAAATTTTTGAGAAGATTGAAAACATTGTTTTACCGCTCGACCTAACCAAGCAAACCCGTCAGAAAGGAAGCAAAGCCATTGAGCTTGCTAAGATGACCGGTGCCACCATTCGGATTGTTTCGGCAATTTTGACTGATGATAAAGAAATTTACAACCGCTTGAAAGCTCTTATGAATCAAGTTTATCAGGTTATGGTGGACAAAGGGGTTAAATGCACTCAGGAATTTCTTTGCGGCGACAAGGATAAAGATACCGTTGCCAGCATTGTGGTGCAATATGCTCACGACATCAATGCCGACATGATTATGATTATGACGCAACAAGAAATGAACTGGCTCAAATTTTTCCTCGGTTCAACGGCTATGGAAATCATTTATAAATCGGAAATGCCAATCATGTCGATAACTCCCCGAGAATTGGAGTTGTTGCATTATCGCTAAACCAAATTTTTAAGTCGGCAATGGGCAAATGCAACTGTATAAAATACAGTGTTTGCCTGTTGAAAACTGCTGACTGCCGATTTTTTTAAGTATGAAATCAATTATAATTTCTATTGGTGACGAATTGCTAATAGGACAGGTGGTGAATACCAATGCTTCATGGCTGGCTAATGAGTTGAACGCGATTGGCATTTCTGTACTTAGGATTATGACAATAGGCGATAGCAAGGAGGAAATCGTTAAAAGTCTTCAACTTTCAGAAACTGAAGCCGACATCATCCTCATTACGGGTGGCTTAGGTCCTACGAAAGACGATATCACCAAACGAACGCTTACCGAATATTTCGACACCCATCTGGTGATAAACAAGGAGGTATTAAAACAAATTGAAGCGTTGTTTGCCCTCAGAGGTTGGGGCAAAGCCGTGACAGAAATTAACCGTAAGCAGGCAGAAGTGCCTGCCAACTGTCTTGCCATCAATAATCCCTGCGGAACTGCTCCTGCTATGTGGTTCGAAAAGAACGATAAAGTGTATATTTCGCTTCCCGGGGTGCCTTTTGAAATGGAAGCCATAATGGAGAAAGAAATCCTTCCGATGTTGAGCAAAAGAATTTCTGGTAACTTTATTTGTCAAAAAACCATACTCACACAAGGTGTTGGCGAATCTTTTCTTTCGGAAATCATTTCTGATTGGGAAGACCAATTGCCCGCAATGCTGAGCCTTGCCTATTTGCCTCAACCCGGCATGGTGCGATTGCGTCTTACAGCAAAAGGCTCTGACGAGACTGCCTTGAAAAGCTTGCTGGAGGCTGAACTACGAAAGCTTCAGCAAATCATTCCTCAATATATTTGGGGTTATGATCACGACACACTTGAGGCTGTTGTGGGTAAATTGTTGTTGCAAAAACATGCCACGCTTGCCACTGCTGAAAGCTGCACAGGAGGCTATGTCTCGCACCTGATTACGAGTGTTGCCGGCAGTTCAGCTTATTTTATGGGTGGGGTAATTTCTTACGATAATAGGGTGAAGTTAGCGCAACTGAAGGTTAGTCCTGAAACCCTACTGAAATATGGCGCAGTGAGCAAAGAAACTGTTGAAGAAATGGCAAAAGGTGTTCAGCAACTTATGAAAACGGATTATGCTATAGCCGTTTCGGGTATTGCCGGTCCTGACGGTGGCACTGTGAATAAACCCATTGGAACTATTTGGATTGCCATTGCTACTCCTAATAATATAGTCAGTAAATGCTTTTTGCATGGTGAGCATCGTGGCAGAAACATCCGAAAAGCTGCACTTTCGGCTTTGAATATGTTGCGAGAAGAATTGATTTGCTGATATATTGATGTGCTGATATGCTAATTGGGTGATGGGCTGATTTTCATTGCAGTTGGTTTCAACCAAGATGTTAGAATGAAATGTTGTAACTGGCTTAAGCCTAAAGGGGGAAGATTCAAGTTTCAAATTTCAAGATCCAAATTCCAAGGGGGGAAAGTAGCAAAGAAAAGATTCGATCTCGGGGAAAGATGGATTCTTTCTATCTTGTGAATTTGTTGTTTGATTTGGATGATGAAATGATGGTTTTTTTACAAATTAGTATGAATTTCTCAGATAAATTCGAAAACGGGGATATTTTATTAAAGTGCTGATAATTTGATATTAACAATTTTGAAAACACCGTTGGTAAGAATATACAAGGTGTTAGTAAGAATATAGAAGCGTTAGTAAGAATATACAAGTCGTTGGTAAGAATATACAAGTCGTTGGTAAGAGTATATAAGTCGTTGGTAAAAGTATAGAAGCAATGGTAAGAATATACAAGTTGTTTGTAAAAGTATATTAGCTGTGACTAAGAATATATAAGTCGTTGGTAAGATTTTTAAGTTGTTTTTTGAAAAGGTGGAAGACTGGATGCTTGAAAAATATTGGCAGTATCCCTTAAAGTGTGCAACTAAAATAATAACTTCTGCTAATAGCGGTTTCAAGAAATGGCGAGGCAAGAGATTTATTTGAAATGGAAATGGTTTTTAATTTAAAGTTTTGGTTATATTTGTGAAGGCTTGGTCTTGGTTCATCGCCACTTCTTGAAGCCGCAAAACGTTATCTGACATTGTAAAGCGATTGGCCGAATTCACAAAGCTATCGAAACAAAATACCTATTAGATTTGTTGTTTAGTGAAAAAAAAAATGAAATATGGAAAATAATATTGTTAAACTGCACCGAGTTTTTGCAGCCCCGGTAGAAAAAGTCTTTAAAGCATTCACAGATGCCGATGCAATGGCTTCATGGTTGCCCCCCTATGGATTTGTATGTAAAGTACAGAGTATGGACTTAAGAATTGGTGGAAAATATAAAATGAGGTTTATTAATTTTAGCACAGGTAATGGACATTCGTTTGGTGGCGAATATTTAGAAATTATCCCTAATGAGCGATTAAAATATACCGACCAATTTGACGATCCTAATTTGCCAGGTCAAATGATTACAACCATTGAACTAAAAAAGGTTATTTGTGGTACAGAACTATTCGTAACACAAGAAGGAATTCCTGATGCAATACCGACTGAAATGTGTTATTTAGGTTGGCAAGAATCGTTTGATAAATTAAAACGTTTGGTTGAACCTAATATTCCAGACGCATAAAAAATAAAAATTATGGCACTAATTAATCCTCACATTAACTTCAACGGAAATGCCGAAGAAGCATTCAATTTTTACAAATCGGTATTTGGCGGAGAGTTCGCAATAGTTATGCGTTTCAAAGACATGGCAAGTGCTGAATTTCCGGTAGCAGAAAATGAAGCGAATAAAATAATGCACATTGCATTACCTATTGGTAAAAACGTTTTAATGGCAAATGATGTTCCCGAAAGTATGGGGCGTACAAACGAAAATGAAAACAGAAGTAAAATTTCAATCAGTGCTGAAAGCAAAGAAGAAGCCGACAAATTATTTAACGGACTTTCAGCAGGAGGACAAATTGAAATGCCGATTGCAGACAGCCCCTGGGGTTCATACTTTGGAATGTTTAGAGACAAATATGGTATTGAATGGATGGTGGACTTTGACCCAAAATATAAGGGACAAATTTAATTTTTCAACCACAGAAGATGAAAAAAGAAAAAATAATATTTTGGGCAACGACGACAATCATCGCTTTATTTGAAGGAGTGATGCCCGCATTGACTTCACAAACGGAATTGGCAAGAGAAGGAATTAGGCATTTGGGCTATCCTGAATATTTTGGAAACGCCTTGGTTGTTTTTAAAGTTTTAGGTGTTTTGGCTTTGATTATTCCACAAGTTCCGAAACGAGTAAAAGAATGGGCTTATGCTGGATTTGCGTTTGACTTTATTTTTGCGACAATCAGTCATGGAGCAGTTGACGGAGTAGTTGGACAAACATTTTTCCCATTGGTTGTAATCGGAATTTTAGCTGTTTCGTATATTTACTTTCACAAATTAAATGCTAGCAAAAATTAAATACTATGTCGTTTCAAGCATACATTGACAATATCAAAGCGAAGACAGGAAAGACACCTGCTGACTTTAAAAATTTGGAGGAAAAGAAGGGATTTATCATTGACGATAAACTAAATTCAAAAATAAAAGCAACTGAAATAACTAATTGGCTCAAAGAAGAATTTGAATTAGGACATGGACACGCAATGGCCATTTATGCAACATTCAAAGGAAAAACCGAATGACAAATAAACAATGAACTTCCGCAAAAGTTTTAAGACTTATTATGCAAGGACTTATTGGACAAGTTTAAAAACAGGAAAAACCAAGAACGTTGTCTGACTTTTTAGAAACTTTAAGTGCTTATGCGGTAGACATGCAAGGTTATAACGACAATACGAAACAAAACATAGAAAAACCTAATTGGAGTTCTTTTTAGGACATTTTTAAAGGAGCAATTATCTATGAGTAACAGAAAAAATCTAACTTATAGACTTCGTTTCTTTTTCGACTATGGCTGTGGTGGATGTCTTTGGTGTGACAATGATGCTGCTTACGAGAAATATGATTTAGGAACATTGGATGCCGAAACTTACGACCTAAATGGAAAAGTTATTCGGGAAGCGAGAATCAAATTAACCGAATTGACAAGACAAAAAGTATTGAAATTAAACAGGTTGTATAATGAAAGTTTGAATTGGGATAACCCAGGAGGAGATTCAATGTGGGATAAATCACAATGGGATAATTTCCATTTGCAGACAAGAGAATTGCATAAAGAAATATCAAATATTCTTGGTGACGACTTTGAAATTATATATTGTCAAGACTTGCCCAAAGGTTAGCCTTTTGTTATTGACTGCTAACAATTGAAAATGTCAGAATTGTTTTTTGGAATTGGAATATTTGTAATTTTAAATTTCAGATGATTTGGATATTTAAAAAGAAGTATCTTTGTGAAATGATAAAGGTAATTAATATCGGAAGGAACTTACTACAATACTACTTTAAATGGGTGGTGTAAGAAGTTTTTGGGGATTGTTGAAGGAAAGAAAGATTTAGCTGCAAAAAGATAAAAACAAAAAATCAAAATAAATGTTTATTAACAAAAACAATAATACTATGGAAAATAAAAATGGAAAAGTAGTCCTGATTACCGGGGCAAACAAAGGAATAGGTAAAGAAATTGCACGTCAACTGGGTTTACTGGGGTATACTGTTGTACTCACAGCTCGCGACCAAAAGGCCGGTGCTATGGCAGTTGATGAGCTTGTTGCAGCAGGTTGCGATGCTCATGCTGTGCAACTGGAAGTTACCAATGCCGACGATATTGCAAATCTTGCCACGTATCTTGAAAAGAATTATGGCAAGCTTGATGTGTTAGTAAATAATGCCGGGATTGCTATAGAATGGGATGGAAAACCAACCAATTCGGAAAAGATTCGGCGTACACTTGAAGTCAACCTTATTGCTCCTTATGCAATTACTGAAGCCTTAGTGCCTCTTCTTTCGCTGAGCAACGACGCCAGGGTGATTAACCATTCGTCGCAATTAGGCTCTATTGATGCGGCTGAGAATATGTGGCAGTATATTTCGGCATTCATGACCGTTGGATACTCAACCTCTAAGGCCGGTCTTAATATGCTTACTCAAATTCAATCGAAATCACTGGATGCTAAGGGAATTGCAGTTGCTGCAGCGCATCCGGGATGGGTAAAGACTGATCTTGGTTCAGATGCTGCCCCTATGGAAGTTGAAGAGGGAGCCAGCACGGCAGTAAGTCTTGTGACCATGGCACGGGAGCAGTTTCCTAATGGGCAGTTGGTGCACAAGGGGGAGCGTATTCCATTGTAGCACCTCGACTCCGCTCGGTGACCGCCTCGACCCTTCGACCCTTCAACTCCGCTCAGTGACCGCTCCGCACAGGGACTGTGAGAGAATTGACAACGGCATCTCGACTCCGCTCGGTGACCGCTATACTTGGGGACCGCCTTGCTCGGTGACTATTAAAGAACTAAAATGGTGTGGGTTTATTGGTTGGAATTTTATTTACTGTTTCTAAATACTAATACATTATCAAACATATCGAGGGTGATTTCATTGTCCCGACTGAATGGTACATTTTAAATTAAATGTAACGTTAAGCGAAATATTGAATTCGGCTTTGAACATCGGATAAGATGCTTCTTTTCCAAAGCAATTATCCAAAGATAAGAATTGATTCTAATATAAGGATTGTCTCTTTAGCAGCCAAGGGAGTAATATTTGTCGGTAGCCCTGATTGATGTCGGCATCCACAAAGTCGATGTGGTATTGGTTGCAGCGTAGTTTGATTTCCTTTTTAAATTCAGCAATATTGGTGATGTAGCGCTTTTTTATCTCAGTGGGGTTGAGCTTGATTTCATCTCCACTTTCCATATCGATAAACTTGTGCATTCGATTGCCGAAATCGAGTTTATACTCCAGATTTTCATCCTTTACATGAAACAGGATTACTTCATGTTTATTATGACGCAAATGTTGTAAGGCACTGAATATCTCGTTGGTTTTCTCAATGTTGTCCATCATATCGCTAAAAATAATCACCAACGATCGTTTGTGGATATTTTCGGCAATGGCGTGCAAAGAAGTGGCTATTTGAGTTTCCTTTTTCTTCTCTTTATTATAAGGTTGCAGCAACTGCTCTAACTGAGCCAAAATCAGCTTGTAATGTTGCGGAGTGGAGCGTGCCTGAAAATGCTGTTCAATAGTATCAGCAAAAATGGTTAAACCCGTTGCATCTCTTTGTTTGCGCTGCAACAGCATGATGGAAGCCGCTGCAATGGCTGAAAAGGCAATTTTGTTTAAATGCTCAGGCGTAATTTTATCGGCAATGGGGAAATACATGGACGAAGAAACATCAATGATTAACTGGCAACGAAGGTTGGTTTCTTCCTCAAAGCGTTTCACATACAATTTGTCGGTCCTCCCAAACAATTTCCAGTCGATAAAACGGGTCGATTCGCCTGAATTATAGGCACGGTGCTCGGAAAACTCTACCGAAAATCCATGATAAGGGCTTTTATGCAATCCAGTAATAAATCCCTCCACTGCTTGTCGTGCAAGCAATTCGAGAGATCCAATGGAAAACAATAAACTATTGTCGAGTTGAATGCTCAAAATAATGAAATGGGATAAATAATCTTAAAGCAAAGCATCGAGCTTGGCAGCTAAAGCGTTTTTAGGAACCGCTCCTACTTGCTTATCAGCTACTTCACCATTTTTAAAATACAACAAAGTGGGAATATTTCTGATTCCGAAGCGGCTGGTTATTCCCGGGTTATTGTCCACATTTACTTTGCCAATTACAGCCCTGCCGTCGTATTCAAGAGCAAGTTCGGCAATATATGGACCTACCATGCGACAAGGGCCACACCACTCTGCCCAAAAATCTATTAATACGGGTTTATCGGACTTGATAACTAATTCCTCGAAATTGTTATCGTTGATTTCTAATGCCATAACAATGTTTTTTAATTTAAATTCGTTTTACAAATATACAGATTCTTATAATGCAAATATAATTTCTTTTAATTTATTTTGAATTTTATGCTTTGAAGACTCGTTAAATTGCTCACGAAACTCTTTGGATCGACCAAATACTTCTTGGAATTCAGGTCAATATTCAATTGTTCGGTAGCATCGAGCACCACAAAGTGCAAAGGACATTTTCCTGAATTCTTTTCTAAGATTTCTTTCAATTGACGTGTCATTTGTTCGTTAATTTCGGCAAGAGGAATAAAAAGATGAATTTTTTGAGCGAATTTATTCATTACATCCTGCAACAAATACATTTGCGAAACTTTTAATTCGAATTGATCGCTCGATTTCCAACGGTTCTGCACTTTTGCCTTAATCATCAAATAATAACCCGGTTCGAGATAGTTTTTATATTTAATATAATCATCCGAAAATAAGGTTAGTTGAACATTATCGTGATAATCTTCAATGACAAAAGAACAGAAAGGTTTCCCGTTTTTATCCGATTTATGATTTGCGGCAGAAATAATTCCTGCAAAACAAACATCTTTATTCAGCAATGGTTTTAAATCTTTACTTAAAACACCCAATCCTGTGTTAGTGAAACTGTCAATCTCGGTTTTATAATCATCCAATGGATGTCCAGAAATATAAAAGCCCGTGACTTCTTTTTCGAATTTAAGTTGCTCAAGCTTAGTCCATGGTTTACAACTGGGTATAGGCGGGTCGGAAAGCACTTCCGAAGTAGTTTCGCCAAACAAAGATTGTTGATTGCTGTTTACTTTTTGCTGAACATTGGCTGCATAACGAATGATTTTCTCGATAAAAGTTACTTCATCATTATTTTCAGAATAAAAGAACTGTGCGCGGTGTGTTGCCTCGAAACAATCGAATACACCGGCTTTTGCCATGGCTTCCAGACTTCTTTTGTTGCAATTGCGCAAATTCACACGCAAAATAAAATCGAAAATACTTTTATACGGTCCGTTCTGATTTCTTTCCAATACAATGGATTCAACTGCGGCTTCTCCTACTCCTTTAATGGCGCCCATTCCAAACAAAATCTCTCCCTTAGTATTCACCGTAAACTTCATCACACTTTCGTTGATGCTGGGTCCGAGGACTTCTATCTTTTGCTTACGACAATCGTCGATAAGCATGGAAATTTCCTTAATATCATTAAGCTTATGTGTTAGTACGGCTGCCATAAACTCGGCTTTGTAATGTACTTTTAAATAAGCCGTTTGATAAGCAATAAAAGAATAGCAGGTGGAATGTGATTTATTGAAAGCATATTCGGCAAAGGCTTCCCAGTCGGACCATATTTTATCGACCTTTTCTTTTACATGACCATTGCTTTCGCATCCTGCAAAGAACTTTTCTTTCAATTCATCCATTTCCTTCTTCTTCTTCTTCCCCATCGCCTTACGCAATGAATCTGCCTGCCCTTTCGTAAAGTTACCGAGGAGTTGCGAAAGGAGCATCACCTGTTCCTGATAAACCGTAATCCCATAGGTTTCTTCGAGATAGAGCTTCATTTCGGGAAAAGCATATTCGATGGGTTCTCTGCCAAACTTGCGATTGATAAACTGAGGAATATATTGCATGGGTCCCGGACGATAGAGGGCATTCATTGCAATGATGTCTTCGAAACGGTCGGGTTTTAAATCCTGAAGGTAAGCACGCATGCCGTCAGATTCAAACTGGAAGACTCCGGTGGTATCGGCACGGCTGAAAAGTTCATAAGTCTCAGCATCATCGAGCGGAATTTTATCAATATCAATCAGAATGCCATGACGTTTATGAATGTTTTCCAAAGCATCATTAATAATTGACAAAGTCCTCAGACCGAGGAAGTCCATTTTTAGTAAGCCGGCATATTCCACCAAAGTTCCCTCATATTGAATTACGGGCATATTGGTGTCCTTAGCCGTGCACAAGGGAACATGGTCAATTAATGACTCAGCGGCGATGATGATTCCACAGGCATGTTTACCAACTGAGCGGGTGGAGCCTTCGAGCTTCTGCGCAAAATGAAGGGTTTTGCGTGTAAGATCGTCGCCACTTTGGCTTGCGGTTAATAGTTCAGGGGATTCTTTGAAAGCACTGCTTAAAGTTGTACCGGGTTTTTCGGGGACAAGCTTTGCCAGCTTATCTGACTCGGATAAAGGTAATTTCAACACCCTTGCAACATCGCGAATGGCAGACTTAGCCGCCATAGTGCCAAAAGTTGCTATCTGGGCGACTTTATCTTTTCCATATTTATTGATAACATATTCAATCACTTTCTCGCGACCTTCGTCATCGAAATCGATATCCATATCGGGCATGGAAACACGTTCGGGATTTAAAAATCTTTCGAAAAGCAAATTATATTTAATGGGGTCGAGATTGGTGATGCCAATGCAATATACCACCACAGAGCCTGCAGCCGAGCCTCTTCCGGGTCCTACCCTCACTCCCATGCTTCTTGCTTCCCTGATAAAATCGGAAACAATTAGGAAATAGCCCGAGAAATCGGTTTCGTTCACCACATTCAACTCAAACTGAATGCGCTCGCGAATTTCATCGGTCATTTCCGGATAGCGTTCGGCGGCACCTTCCCAGGTGAGTTTTTCGAGCAATTGAAACTGGGTTTCGAAGCCTTCGGGAATTGGAAAGACAGGCAACATCACGTTTTTCTCCAATTTATATGATTCAATTTTATTGCTGATTTCCTGTGTGTTTGAAATGGCTTCGGGAAAATCGGCAAAGAGTTCGGTCATCTCTTCGGGTGTTTTCAGAAATTCCTGACCCGAATAGTGCATGCCTTCGTTCGAATCTTCCTCGCTGTTGGTATTTAGGCAAACGAGCAAATTGTGGGCTTCGGCATCATCGGCATTGATGAAATGGACATCGTTAGTGGCAATGCATTTGATGTTATTCTTGCGCGATAGTTGCATCAAAGCCTCATTCACCAATGTTTGTTCGGGCAGACCGTGGCGCTGCAACTCCAAATAAAAATCATCGCCGAAAATATTGTAGTATTTCTCAATTACTTCTTCGGCTTTCGTTAAATTGAAGGGATAGTTTTGAAGGTCTTTGTCGTCGGGCAATAAATTATATTGCATTATGGAACGGGGAACTTCGCCCCCGAGGCAGGCGGTGGAAGCAATTAATCCATGATGATATTGTTTGAGCAACTCAATATCGATGCGGGGTTTATAATAATGACCATCCAGGTAACTTGTGGAAACGAGGCGCGAAAGGTTCTTATATCCTTCATAGTTTTTAGCCAGTAGAATGAGGTGAAAGCCACTTCTGTCTTCTTTTGCTTTCTTATCGAGATGCGATTTGGCTGCCACATATACCTCACAACCAATGATTGGTTTGATGCAGTTTCGCTGGGCTTCTTGTACAAAACTTATCACACCATACATGGCTCCATGATCGGTTATGGCAACTGACCTCATTCCCGAAGCCACCGATTTCTCCATTAATTTCTTAATATCAGCAAAACCATCGAGAATTGAGTATTGTGTATGGACATGAAGATGAGTAAATTCGGACATGGGCTTTTTTCTCCTGTTTATTTTATATGTTTAGATTTAAAGAAGTTAATGTAATATTACCTCTTAACAAAATTGCCCGGTAAAATTAAAGCTATTTGGGTTTGTTTGATGAGTTGTTGAAAAATAATTATAATTTATGATTTGAGATTTATGATTTATGATTTGAGTGTGAGGGAATTTTGGGGATTTGGTTTAATGGGTTATTAGGTAAATGAGAATAATTTGAATGTTAAATTCAGATATTATAATTATGCATTTTGTTTTTGGAAGAGTGAATTCTGCCTACAAGGACAATTGCATGAATTATGGAACAAATTATATTATTTTTGAGTGCCTAAATTTTCTCATTGAGCTTTCAAATTTTATCTTCGGGATGACCAATATTATCATCGAGGAGGCAAATTTTGTGATTGAAGGGGCACATGCGTTTTATGGACGCACAAATTCTTAGAAAAGGGGCTCTGATGAGGATAAGAACGCTTGCAGACGAAAGCTGAAGAC
>JBAWXL010000118.1:0-13255 GCA_037144095.1 Bacteroidota bacterium | reverse complement strand
AAACAAAAATCACTATGAACTATTTATTATTAATGGCACCCACCGATGGTGCTCAAGGCGGAGGAAGTGGATATAGCTCTATTATTTTCCTGGTACTTATCGTTGTTGTTTTTTATTTCTTCATGATTCGTCCTCAAATGAAAAAAACCAAACAAATGAAACAATTTCGTGAAGCTTTGAAAAAAGGCGATCGCATTGTTACTATTGGCGGAATTCATGGAAAAATAGTTGAAGTAAACGACACTACTTTCATCATTGAAGTAGAAGGACTTAACAGACTTAAAATAGAAAAGTCAGCTGTGGCCATGGACAATTCGGCTCAGTTGAACAACGAAACTAATTAGTATTAGTTCTAAGTTGGCAATCTGCTTCCATGCGTCATCAATTTACTTTAAATTGTCTGCATGTTTTTCAAATTGTAAACTTTAGTCTAACAACTTTTTGTCATACATTTGACCTGATAAACCAATCCTAAAAAATATACTGTGGCAGACAATCTTTCTGCAAATACGGTAAGTTCACGAAGATATTTCAATTTCAAAGGAAGTATTTTCATAATTTGTTTATTGATCTCCTTTTTTAGCTGGTTTTTCATTCGCTATGCTCATGATATTACGATAACTTCGACCTATTCGGTCGATTTTGTGTATCCTTATACCGATAGAATATTAGTGAATTCGCCCGATAATCAATTATATCTTCAAATAAAATCGAACGGGCTTCAACTTATTCTAAAACAGTTATTTTCTTCAAATCAAAAGCTTCAGGTTCGCTTAAAAAGAAGCAATCTCGACGATAACATTCAGAAGGGAATCTCGAATCTAACATCTGCTGAAATTATCAATCAGGTTTCCACTCAATTAGGAATTCCTTTTTCAAACATTCAAATGACAAGAGATACCCTCTCGTTTATTCTCGAAAAAGCAATTTCAGCAAAACTTCCCGTCAGACCCAATGTTTCATTAGATTTTGCCACTTCATACTATTTACATGGCAAAGTCAAAACCATTCCCGATAGTGTAGAAGTGATTGCAACATCCTCAGTGCTTCAAAAAACACATTTCATCGAAACAGAAAACATTACATTTTCAAACCTAAACTCATCAAAAAAAGCAATACTTTCACTTATCAAACCAAACTCTCATTGCATCATTCCTGATCAAACCGTTGACGTTCAAATTCCGGTCGAAAAATATACCGAAACCAATTATAAAGTTTCGGTAGCCTGCGACACAACACATTTGAAATTGAAGTTTTTCCCAAGTCAGGTCAATGTAAAATGTTTAGTTGCTTTTAAAGACTTCAAAACCATTACACCCGATATGTTCACCTTGGTTGTGAATAATGATGCTTTGAACAATAAAAGTCATCAGAAAATCAAATTAAAACTCACACACTTCCCCGCCGAAGTGAAAGTGTTGTATATCGAACCATCTTATGTTGATTATATTATTTTAAAATAATGAAAACTATTGCCATTACAGGAAATATGGGTTCCGGCAAAAGCGTTGTTGCCAACATTTTTGAAATATTAGGAATCCCTGTTTATCGTGCCGACCACGAAGCCCGCAAACAATATTCAAACCCTGAAGTTATTATTAAAGTGCAAGAACTTATAGGTGATAAAGTCTTGAAAGAAGATGGAACTTTAGATTTAGTGATGATAGCTGACGAAGTATTTAAGAGCCAGGAATTGCTTTCACAATTAACCTCAATACTCCATCCCTTAGTGCTTGAAGATTTTACCTTGTGGTGTTCCTCACGAAACGAATTGCCTTATGTTGCCCTCGAATCAGCCATAATTTTTGAAAATAAACTCGAATCATTGTTTGATGTTGTGGTTACAGTTTCTACTACTCAGGAAATTTCTATCAGCAGAGTAAAAAACAGAGACCATTTAACAGAAGAGCAAATCCTCGAAAGATTGAAAACTCAGTTGAGCGATGAATATAAATGTGAACATGCTGATTTTGTAATAAAGAATGATAATTCAGCCATGATTATACCCCAGGTGATGAAATTCTATCATTCAATTTTTGATTAATAAATATTATTTTCAGATGTTGAAAATTGCTTTTCGATTTCATTCAATAGATTCATTTTCTGATCATAGTAATTCATTATATGCTTAAACAAATCAATCTTTTATAAAAGATATTTATAACTTTGCTCCCATGCGAAAAATACTTCTAATCAATAGCAATACCGAGCGTTATCCCTATCCGGTTCCTCCTGTAGGTTTATCTTTGCTGTCTGCTATCTTAAACAAAACGTATAAGGTGGAAATATTTGATGGCGTATTCCGTGATGCTAAAGACCTTCCTTCAGTTATAGAGCACTTCCAACCAGATTATGTTGGTGTGAGTATCAGAAATATAGATGACATGGTAATCGATCGTCCAAAAGTATTTCTTCGAAAAATTGTCGAAGATTTTATTCTTCCAATTAAAAACAGCACAAATGTTCCTTTGATATTGGGAGGAAGTGGATTTAGTATATATCCCGTAGAAATTCTTAAAATGTGCGATGCCGATTTCGGAGTTGTAGGCGAAGCTGAAGTGAATTTTCCTCAATTGCTAGCCGCATTGGATAAGGGAGATACTGAGTTTGACATTAAAGGTGTTATCGACCGTTTCACAAAAAATGTTGATATTGTATATGTTTCTAATAAGATTCACACTCTCGAAATTCCATTTGCCGAGATAGATTCCAAGATTGACTTCAAACCTTATTTGGATAAAGGGGTATATTCAATTCAAACGAAACGAGGTTGTTATCATAAATGTATTTATTGCACCTATCCTGTTTTGGAAGGAAAGACCTACCGAAAAAGAGAAGCAATTGATATTGCCGATGAAATAGCTGAAGCGCACCAACGTTTGGGTTACATAACTTTTGAATTTGTTGATTCCACATTTAACGATCCACCACAACATGCCGAAAACATTTGCCGCGAAATTATAAAGAAGAACATAAAAGTCAGACTGCGCACCATGGGCATCAATCCGGCTCATGCATCAGCCGAATTATTTGAATTAATGCGTAATGCTGGTTTTGCTCAGGTCGATTCAACACCAGATTCAGCATCTCCGCGCATGCTTATCAATATGAAGAAGAATTTCAATATTGAACAATTGAAGAAAACTGCTGAGCTGTTGAGATATAATGATATGCCAACGATGTGGTTCTTTTTATTTGGTGGTCCTGGCGAGGATGAAAGCACCGTCATGGAAACTTTTGAATTTATTTCGAATCATATTTCACCACTCGATATGGTTCACATGAGCTTAGGATTGAGAGTCTACCGTGGAACTGAACTGTATAATATTGGATTAAAAGAAAACAGATACACAATTTCGGAAAGTTTGCTCGACCCACCATACTTTTATATTTCTGATCAAATTAGTAAAGAAATATTAAAAGAGTTGCTTCAAAACTATTCAAAAAAGTATATGAATTGCATTCTTTCTTCCGAATCAACTCCTCCTCCTGAGATGATGAAAGAAGCTGTTGAAATTAGAGTAAAAGAACAACTTAATGAACCCATTTTCCGCACTTTACTTCGAATTCGTAAGAGTTGGATGGAAAGCGGAAAGATGTAAGTTGAACTATTTGAGATTTAAGAATTAGGAACAACGATTTATGATTTAAGAATTGTCCCCAAATCTCAAATTAATTGAATAATAGACTCTTTAAATTTTTCTACAAATTAATATAAGTCTTGGGCGCCATGGTAGTTTCCATCGTCCATGGAGTTGCAACTCCATTTTTAATGTAAAAAACTGACATCGGTTCGAACCCAAACTTTTCAACAATTGGGCGCATAAAGGGGCGAGCTTCTAAAATTTCATTTTTAATATCTAAATCATCAGTTTCTGTTGCAATTCCAGTAACCCTAATTGCTAAATTATCTTTATGGAAAATTAGCTCAATTGCAGGGTTTGCTTTAAGTTGTTTATACAAATCACGCATTTTTCCGGTTGTAAAAACGATGCCATTCTCATCAGCTTTATGGAGGTATAACCCCCTAACTCTTGGTTGTGTTCCTTCACAAGTGGCAAGAAAAAAAACCTTATTTGCATTCATAAAAGAAAAAATTTCTGCTTTAGTCATATATGTTAGTTTAATTTATTTTTGAAAAGCAAAATTATTAAATATAAATGAGAATAAGAAAGAACAGGAATAATAAATACTTTTTTGTGTTTTATGCATAACGAAATTTACTGATCTCTAACTAATGAATCACGGCAAAGTTACGGCTCATAAGTGCTTTATCCTTAGTTTGAATAATAAGCTTATAAACAGAAGCAGGGAAATCGGTAATATCAATTGACAAGCTTTGATTAGTTGCATTGGATTTAAATGAAGTATTCCTCATTTCTTTTCCCATAAGGTTGAAGATTTTCAACTGATAAGTTTCGGTTTTGGATGAATTAATTTCAATATGTAATTGCGAACTTGCAGGTACAGGATAAATGTTGCCTATCAACTTTGTTGAATTATTTTCTTCATCAATGCCCATCAGAATATGAACAGTAGATGAGTCAATAATGAAATCAACATTCTGAGAAATGGGATTATTGGCACTTAATGTAATAATGGCAGGCGTTGTAGTTTTCCCGAAAATCTCAGGCCATATTTTATATGTTCCATAAGCTAAATTGCTGAACTGATAAACGCCATTTACATCAGTATTTGTATAAGCCAGAAGTTGATCCTGCATATTAAAAAGCAAAACTTCAATTCCCGAAAGCAAATTAACAGGATTTGTTCCAATGTTACCATGTATTGTTCCATTTCCAGAAGTTTGACTATTTAAACTTTGTAAATGAATGTCTCCATACCAGGAATTAGCATTTAAATTAATAGTATCTGCAGAAGACCAATTCAATTGATTAGAAAAATAAGTAGGGGCATATTGCCCAAGGGAACTTGAACTAGTCGAAAGTTCTGCTTTCACCGAATAACTTCCCGAGGCTATATGAAAGAAATCATAGTACCCCATTGTATCTATAATAGCAGTGTCTACAGGCATTAGAGTAAGCAGATTATAAAGAATTGCTATACCTGCATCGATAGGAATTTGATTAGCAAATACTGTTCCCCCCATGTTGTAATAGATTGGTGGCGGGGGATTTGTGACTCCAATCTTTGCTATAAAAAAATCACTGCCACCATTATTCCCGTATGGAATAGAGTCAAAATAAATTGGATAGCTTAAATAATTACCACAACTCAATATTTTTGAATTTACAGAAGTTATTCCTGTTATTTCATCATTGGAAATGCTTCCTGCACTCAATGCAAAATCATAAGTCGAACTGTTGCTCATCATAGCAACATATACATCATTAGTTTGGTTTGTTGAATCATGATTATACAGAACGAAGTTTCCTAAAGTAAACTGACTCGATTGAAAAGTTCCGCCTATTAATAATTTTGCATTTGCTGTAGGAGTTGATTTAATTACATCTAATATATTTATTCTTGCCGGAAAAGCCTGGAAATTTGTCAGATTTCCATTTGAATCAAGATAGAATAAATAATTTCCCGTGCTTAATGTAGTTGTATTAATTGTATATGTTGAATCAGTATTAATTCCTACAACATATTGCGAATTCAAATAAGCTAAAGCATTAAAATTATCAACTCCACCAGATGTTCCTTTTCTTGCCCATTGAAAGGTTCCTGATGCATCGTATTTAGCTAAAAATCCATCCATATTATTACTTGAACTTCCAACAATGCTGTCGGTAGTTGTAAAATTAATTTTGTTACTGGTCATCGATGCTGTAAATAAAACAGCATGTGTAGACGTTTCTTCAATAATTAAATCAGTAGGAGCATCATTGTTATTTCCTCCAATCCGTTTTATCCAAGAAACGATACCATTAAACGCTATTTTCGAGAGGTAAATATCTTTGTTTTGCGATAAATAATTAGTTATGTTTGAAACAATTCCACTCCCGCTAATTCTTAATGTATCGCCTGTAAACCATCCTGCCATTACTAATGAATTATCATAAATGTCATATTTAAGACAATTTGCCTGCGTTGATCCATTGTTTTCGTCAGCAATCACAGCCCATTGTTCGATCCCGCTTGAAGAATATTTAACCAAAACAGATGCGGTCGATCTAAAATTATAATGTAAATTGCTAAAATCAACTCCATAATGATTGCTATCGTTAATTACATATCCTGCCACATAAATATTTCCAACGGTGTCGAGTACCACCTTATTGGCTCCACTTGCTGAGCAAATTGCTTTTTTAGCCCATAAAGCATTTCCGAGGCTATCATATTTTGCAACAAAATAAGTTTCGCTTCCATTTGAATTTAATTGAACAGTATTCCCTAAGGTTAAGACATTACTATTGAATGTACCACAGACAATATAGTTTCCTTGATTATCAGATGCAATTGACCTGACATAATCATTTAAACTACTCCCTTTCGTTTTAACCCAATCCCATTGATAATTGGGTTGGGAATTTACGTTTGTATAATATAAGGTCAATGCAATTATAATGATTGAAGTTTTTATAGTTCGAATATTTATTGTTAAAAGCATATTGTTCAACTTAATTATCATTTAAAAGGTATAATGCAAAGCGGTATTTACTCCAATAAAGTAAGGCGTATTAATCTGACTCCCCATGTTGAAATAGTTCTTTTCGAAGGCATATTTTAAGTCTCCCCCAATACTAAAGCTTAGATTTTTATAAAATCGATATTCAATTTCGGCTGAAAGCAATGCATAGTAATTAAAAGTTCGGATGGCGAAGCCTTCAGGTTTATACATTTTCAGCAAAACAGCATCACTTAAATAATTTAATGGAAGATTTTCTTTCTGATTAAGGAAAAATGAAAAGAGCATGCCGGTTTTTAGTTTGAAAGAGAAGGATTTATAATTCCATGAAAAACCAATTTTAATTGGGATTTGAAGGAAATGATATTCGCGGCTTGCATCAATGTTTTGAGTGGAAAAAATAGTATCGTGGGCAACCATCTGATGGGTAATATAGTCTTTTATAAAGCTTCCAGATGTTGAATCGTAAACATAAATGATTGAATCAACATAATTAAATGCAGTTTGTAAGTCTTTTCTGATATCAGCATTGTAAATCAGTTTATCATTAAATTTCATATATAAAACTCCAGTTTCAATTAACCATGAATTGTAATGATATTCTCCGATTATTCCGATATCGCTATAATTTCCTAAAACTTTATATGAAAAACCTTCCTTGTTTTGTATGAAATTATACCCATACTGAATGCCAATAGATAAGGACTTTTTGTTAGGAGAATAATAATCATTCAACTTTACAGTTGAAGTATCGGGCAATGAATTCTTAATTGGGAAGATACCCAGTGTGTCTTTGTTATAAATTGAGATTCCAATCAAACTTTCATTCTTTTTATTCACCTCCACAGCTTTATTATTTAAGGGTTCATCCTTTGTAGCAGTTATATTATTATTCTGAATATCATTTTTATTATTAGAAATATTTAAAGCTTCAGCTTCATCTAATTTTGATTTGTTGCTATTCCCATTTTTAACTTTTTCTGTGGAAATTTCTGTTGAATTAATGTTGTCTTTTTTATTATTTATTGTTGGTTCACTATAATTTTTGATTGGACTTCTGTAAGCTATACCTACGTTTATATTAGTGTCATCCTTTTCATATTTATTTTCAATCGGTAAACTCACATTTGTCACTTCATGTTGATTGGTTTGTACATTTAATACAATTGTGGAAGAGTTTATATCATTTTTCGAATAAGATTTATTTTCTTGAACTGTTGAATTATCATTTTTTAAAATAGGTTTACTTTGAGGAGAAGGATCGATTTCTAAAGATTTCAGAGTTGGATTGTCTGAATTATTCGACAGTAAGTAAATTAAAAGGATGCTTACAACTGCAATTATGGTAATAGCCCATTTCGTATATCTCAGAAGATTTAGTTTGAAGTCAATAGCTTTCCACAAACCAAAGCGAGGTGCATATTCAGGTAAATCATTATATATTGGACTTATTTTCTCTATATCCAATTCAGTCTCTATTTTATCCCAGAGATCCGGGGCAGGACTCTGGTCGACTTGATCGTGTAAAAGCGTTTTTATATGTTCAAAAAGGTCTTTCATATTAAAATTCGATATGTTGTAATCTTTCTTTAAGCATCTTTTTGGCGTAATATAGTTGAGATTTAGAGGTGCCTTCTGATATGTTTAGTATTTCGGCAATTTCTTTATGTTTATAACCTTCAATTTCAGCCAAAATAAATACTGTTCTGAAGCCGGTAGGTAAATCGAGGATAATTTTTTCGATGAATTTTCCATCAATATTGGTGTTTAGGTATACTTTTTTATCATGCAGGTTTTCTTCAAAGGGAACGTATCTTTCTTGCATAGATACTCTTTTCATTGCAGTTCTGATGACGATTCTTTTTATCCAGGCACCAAGAGATGATTCGCGACGAAACTGCTTAATTTTCTTAAATACCTGAATAAATACATCTTGAATCACATCATTGGCTTCATCTTCATCTTTCAAAATTCGGTAAGCGAGGGTAAACATTGCATTGCAATATTTATAATACAATTCTTTTTGGACAGAACGTACGTTTTGAAGGCATCCGTCAATTAACCTGATGTCTTCGTCGGTAATGTAAACAGAAATTGTTGCAAGTTCCTCCAAAACAATATAATTTACCTTAAAGAGTCACTTTACAGGAAAAAGGTTGTATGAAAGATGAAATTAATAATGAAACAATTGCAAATTCCCATTAGGATAGGAACTTATGCGGGTATGATTCCCAAGGGGGATGCGATACACTATGCCTCTTTGAAGAATGGGGAGTTTCTCCGTTGTAAGTATGGTGGAAGGGGTTTTTACTATTATCTCTGAAATTTCAGCCAATCTGTAGGGGAAACCATTTTGGAAATGTTTTACGGAAAAATTATCGGGAATCTTAGCGTATATTTTATCAGAATTAATTTGTAGCACAACTGAAAAAGCTTTGTCGCCGGCATTTTTTACAACTCCTTCCGTGTTTGAAAAAACAAATAAAGGATAGGTATCTTGGTTTGCAACAGGTTCAATATAATATGTGCAGATTATATTCTGCTCATCGGTGATACCTGTGAATAATGTCATGTAATCGTTTTCAATTTTTAAGAGTTCATTTGCCATGTACTCGATGGAGGCTTTCTCGTAGGCTACTTCATTGGTGGCGCTCAGGATATTGAGGCGGTTTTGCCTTACTTTCAGAATATAATCGGCGGCTTCTTCGACTCGCAGCATCATGGGCTTTTCGACCATGGTCTTTTTTAGTGTTTGTTTCAGATAGGAAGCTGAATCGGCATGGACTTCTTCGGTGATGGTGTCGATTTTCTCTACCAAATTGTTTTCGGCATAGTTGCGGAAAAGGTTGGAATGGTGATATGGGTTTTCATCTTGAAATGTTCGACCGGTAAAATATGGCCTTGGGGGCTGTGGACATGCATTTATGGAGTTTAATAAGCCGTTTTCATCGAAATCTATTTTGAAATGGTGGGGTAGGTGGCTGATGAAATAGAGTTGTGTTGAATCGGCTTCTTTATATGAAGTGATTTTTACATTATCGATTGAAAAGCTGGTTTGCTCTGATTTAATTACGTTTTGTAAACCAAAGTATTTGTCGGCAAACTCGGCAAATGGACCTTTATGATGCATGGTTTTCCGCACAAATACTTCAATTTTTAGCATGGTTTTGGGCAAGGTGAACACAAGCCCGTGATCATCAATTGGTTTTGTAAGAGATTGTAGCTTAATCACTCGTGGTGCAGAGCATGACATTAAGAACAGAAGCGCCAATAGTAGAAATGAATTTTTCATATCAGGATTTTTTAATTGTACAAAGGTAAAAAGAATATGTGAATTTGTGAGGGGAAAGTGTAAAAGAAAAAATGTTGGTTTATTAAAGCGAAAAATCCAATTTTTAGGTAGCGCTGTGGATTTTTCGCTCGTCTGATTTGTCTGTTTATGGAAGTTTGGGAACTACTTTTAATGAAAATCTTTGTTTTTTGAAGGGCATAAAAAGATGAAAATGACAAAATGTTGCTTTCGCGATAAAAAAACGTGTTTTCGCGATAAGTTAAAGAGCTTTCGCGATTGCAAAACGAGCTTTCGCGGTCGGCGAACGGGCTTTCGCGGTCGTTGAAGGGGCTTTCGCGGTCGGTGAACGGGCTTTCGCGATCGGTGAACGGGCTTTCGCGGTCGACGAAAATGCTTTCGCGAAAGAAAAAAAAGCTTTCGCGATCGAAAAAAAAGTTTTCGCGGTCGGACAAAAAGCTTTCGCGATCAGAAAAAAAGCTTTCGCGAAAGAAAAAATTAACTTCGCGGTTTGACAAAAAGCTTTCGCGGTACTTTTTGTTAACATTGAATTTACATTGTTATGTTATGCTTTTTGGGTCTTTAATTTATTTTACAACATCATTCAGTATTGATTTATTGGATATTGAAAAATTGATGAAAATTGAAGTGTTTCTCAATAGCTCAAAATATTCCCAAATTCATATATTATTTTGTAAATATTAGCATTTTAATTTCTTCTGAAAAAAATTAACAATCCCACGAGTTGGAAGAAATGGCAGAAAAAGTGGATTGAGGAATGGAAAAATGAAGATGGAAAATGTGGATGGAAAAATGAAGATGTAAAAATGAAGATGGAAAAGGGAAAATGGAAAATTTGAGGGAAAGTTATGAGTTATGAATTAAGGGGGAGGGAGTGAGTGAAAAAGGAGGGGTACATTTATTGAGAAAGGGGAATGGGAATATGGATATTGAAATTGGAAAAGGAAAAATCATCCAGATTTCTGAACAAATTTGCAAATTCAATTTGCCTTAATTGAAACAAAACCTAAAGTAAAAACTGTAAATTTGAGCATGATAACAAAAGTTTGAAACCACATTAAACGAATCAAAATACAGCAAATCTTTTTTTTCAAGGAAATTTGTTGTAAAAAGTGCGATAATTTCTATAGCAATTAAAATATTTTGTAATTTTGAAGAAAAAATAATTAAGCCTACAAAATGATAATTTAAACACAGTTTTCCAATATGGTATAATCATTAATTTCGATTTTATTGAATATGAATGCTTTTTTCGGATATATAGATTTTGATAATTCTGAGCACTGCTCTTATATTAACAAGCAATTTTCGGAGTCAGTTTTAAACTCTTTTCCTTCCTTGTTTAAGGGTGTAAAGATGTATTCTGACAACAGATTTAGTGTATCAACTGATAATCATGCTTTATTAATTAGTCAGGAAATTGAGAAAGGGAAGAATATTATTTTCTTTAATGGTGAGATTTATAACAAAGAGGAAATAAATCGTGAATTTGGAATCAAAATTTTAAAGAATACAACTTTTGAAGAGAATATTGAATTTGTTTATCACATTATTCAACTAAAAGGACTAGAAGCCATAAAGAAAATAAATGGTCAGTTTATCATTATTTATGCTGATTTTGAGGCAAGAAAGGTTTATATAATAAATGATCATCTTTGTATTAGACAACTGTATTATTATCAGGGGAAAAATATTTTCCTTTTTGGTTCAGAGATTAAGTTTCTGTTATTTCATCCTGAATGTCCGAAAGAAATTGACTGGGAAACATCCTTAAAACGCCCCCAGCCCACTACGGTTGTTAGCTGTTTCAATAGTTATAAGACCTACTTCAAAGATGTTAATCTTTTGCCGGAAGCCTCCATATTGCAAATTGATACCACGAATTGCAAAACTAAATTACAAACATACTTTCATATTGATGACTTTCAGAATTATGATTTTCAGGCTGATAAAAGAACGTCAGAAGAGGTTATTGTTGAATATTTTAATTTACTTAAAGATTCAATACACATTCGAGCAAAAAAAATGGGGACTACTTACTCTTTGTTAAGTGGAGGTCTTGATTCATCTGCCATTGCAGCATTGTGTTCGAAATATCATAAAACAGAAACTTTTTCAATATTAACTCAGAGCACCTACACTGAAGGATATACGGATTTATCAAGAAAACTGGCAAAACATCTAAAATTGAAAAACACCCAGTTTCTGATACCTGTGCATGAAATTATTTTTAATACTGATTTATGGAAACAATGGATATGGCGAATAGAATCGCCCATAAATCATATTGACTCGCTTACAAAAACATTACTCCATTTTGCTATTGGCAAGAAAAGACCTGAAGTAAAAGGGGTATTAACCGGTACTGGAAGCGACCAACTTAATGGAGGACTTGCCAGATGGATGGCTATTGAAGGGCAAAATGAAGATGAAAGTTGGAAGAATTTTCATGACTCAATTATAGAAGTAGAAAATAGAAAACTGATAAATAACCCTGATGGTGATTTATGGAATTTTAGAAATTTCATAAACAGAGATTATTTGAAATTTCTTTCAGGAAAAGAAACTGAAAAAAACTCTTGGCAATTTTATATGAAAGGGGCTTTACACTCAGAATTGTACAGTTTGAGATGGGATGAAATGAGGGCATCAAACTATTATGGGCATGAAACCCATTTCCCTTTTCTTGATTATAGATTTATTGAGTTAATTGCTAAAATTCCGCCCCGTTTGCATAAAGATTTATTTTACGACAAGCAGATATTGCGAAAGCCTTTTGAGGGCATGTTACCTGATTATATAATTAACAAACCAAAAGCACCGGGGATTTTGGATGAATATGATTTTAGATTTAAGCTTTTTGATTTTCTGACAAATGACTCAATTTTTATGGAAGAAGCTTTATCTAATGAAAATCTTTCGGTAGTAAATAAAACGTTTTTGTTAGACCGAATTCATAAAATGAAAGAAATCCCGGAAATTTATGAATGGAATAATATTATGCACCTTCTGAATTTAGGATTATTGGAAAAAATGGCCGGTAAGACTGAAAAAGAAATGGAAATTGAAACGTTTTCAGGCGAACCTTTTGAACTTAATTTTAAAAATGAAAAGCAAACAAAAATATTTCTTGATACCCGATTATGCATAAAAAATAAATTTGTAATTTTGCATAAACCTTTGAAGTTCATGCCCGATTGCTCATTGCTCTTCGATAAGCTAAACAACACATATTATTTGTCGAGAAGCAATGTTATGGTATTTGAGATTGAACCACAGTACAAAGATTGGTTGAAATTTTTAATTGATTATGCACTTTTGTACCAGAAAGGATATACCCCAGCAATAAGTAC
>JBAWXL010000117.1:0-13408 GCA_037144095.1 Bacteroidota bacterium | reverse complement strand
ACATTGAGCACGCCAAAGTATGTCGCTCTGGTATAATTGTGCATAATCAATAAATGTATCAATTATTCAGGTTAAATTCATAATTATACATCTATTTTTAGATGGTTTATTTGATCATTCAACAAACAATAGCATGATTGAAGCAAAAGAAATTGATTGGGTTAGTGGATTGACTTTTTCAAAATATGGGAACAAAATAGCTGATAGAATACAGGTGGATCTTTTTAATGAAAACTCTCCTTATGCTCCGATTGGAGTTAGTGTTGGAGGAATTGATTTACATACTAATGGCTTGGCTTCATTTCAAGTTTCTGCTTCCTGGTCGGGCAACTATTACATTCGGGTTCGGAGCCGTAATCACTTGGAAGTTTGGTCGGCTTATGCGGTTCCTTTCGATACAACTACGGTAGAATATTATTTTACCACTAATGCATTAAATGCCTATCAAGCAGCAGGAGGGATTGATCCACAAATTCAGGTTGCTCAAGATGTTTTTGCGTTATATGTGGGTGATTTAGATCACAGTTTGGGGGTTGATTTTGATGATTTTAATCTGTTTGAACCCTTTTTAACGGATGGGACTTATGGGTTTACGATTGCCGATTTTAATGGAAGTGGATTGGTAGATTTAGACGACTTCAATCTATTTGAACCAATGCTTACTTTTGGACCCTTTGCGCAGTATCCGGGGATGGCTAAAAAGTAAGATATTGCTTGCTTAAAAAATTAGGTCTTTATTCTTAGATTTTAATTTGAGTCTAAAGACCTAAATTTATTCCCCCAAATCAAACCAGGAATCAATCATTTCGGGGTGTTTGTCTGGGAAATGTTTGTGGGTGAATTCGTTGGTATGCATATTGTAGTTGTAGTCGTTTGCCCAGGTGTTGTGATTTATGACCACTTGTTCGATGGCGTTGAGGATGAAGCTTAATTCGGCATCGGTCATGGTGGGATGGAGGGAAAGGCGCACCCAGCCGGGTTTCATGGAGAGGTCGCCGCGGTTTATTTTGTCGGTGATGGCTTTCGATTGCGAGTGACCTACGTGGAGGAGATAGTGCCCATAGGTGCCTGCACAGGCACAGCCGCCACGCACTTGTATGCCGAACTTATCGTTGAGCAGGCGCACGATGAGATTGTAGTGGATATCTTCGGTGTAGAAGGAGATTACGCCAAGGCGCTCGGTTACATTATCGGCAAGAATATGCACTCCTTTGATTTTCCGGAAGCCTTCGAAAGCCATTTTCACTAAGGCTTCTTCGCGGCGTAGGATGTTGGAAACGCCCATTTGTTCCTTAAGGCGAATTGCCAAAGCTGCTTTGATGGTTTGCAAAAAGCCGGGAGTTCCGCCGTCTTCGCGCGATTCGATATCGTCGATATATTTATATTCGCCCCAGGCATTGGTCCAGTCGACAGTTCCGCCGCCGGGTTGGTCGGGACTTTTAAGGCGATAGAGATTTTTGTTGAACACGAGAATTCCTGATGAACCGGGCCCTCCAAGGAATTTGTGGGGAGAGAAAAAGATGGCATCGAGTGCCTGGGCAGGGTTTTTGGGATGCATATCAATTTCGTAGTAGGGGGCAGAGGCGGCAAAATCGACAAAACAATAGGCATTGTGCCGGTGCATGAGGGCGGCAATTTCGTGATAGGGGGTGACAATTCCGGTTACGTTGGAGCAAGCGGTTATGGAAGCAAACTTGTGGGGGCGATCGGCATATTTTTGGAGGGTTTGTTCCCAGATGTTCAGGTCGACCAGCAGATCTTCGTTGGGTTCGACCACCACCACATCGCACACGGTTTCGTACCAGGAGGTATGATTGGAATGATGTTCCATATGGGTGACGAAAACGACGGGTTTCTTAATCATGGCTGAACAAGATATGCAGGGCTGGTAATTGTTGATTCCACAAGCTTTTAGTCCGAGTATGCGTTGGAACTTATTGATAACGCCCGTCATTCCAAAGCCTGAACTGATGAGGACATCTTCGGGGGAAGCGTTTACGTGTTTTTTGATGATTTCTTTTGACCTGCGATAGGAATTGGTCATGATGGTGCCCGATTCACTGGTTTCGGTGTGGGTGTTGCCAACGAAGCTTCCGAAATTTTCTGTTATACGTTTTTCGATGGGGGAGTATAGTCGTCCGCTTGCAATCCAGTCGGCATATAGCATAAGCATCTCGCCATAAGCACTGTTATATCGTTGGTTGATGCCGACAATATGTTTTCTGAATTGGCTAAAATAGTCTTCCATAATTGATTTGATTTTGCTGATAAGCTGATTGAAGAGATTGATTTAAGAATAAGGATTAACGATTATTGATATTAGAAGTTTGCTAAACAAATGTTGATTCAATTTCGAAAAAGCTTTTATCTGAAATAATTAAAAAAACATTGCCACTGATTACTCAGATTATCAAAGTCATTTAGATTAAAAATCAGTGAATCTGTGGCTTTTTTTTGTTTTCTCATATTTTTAGAGTGGCTCAATGTTTAAATGTTCTATTACAAATTTAGAGTTGAAGAAATGTTGGATAAAGTTGATTAGTTTTTCAGAGGGCAACATGGATTGCCGGGGCCGGTGGTTTTGTTGAAATAGATTGCTTCATCGCAATTGGCAGGACTACAGCAGGTTTGGCAAACCCTTTTGTAGGATTGTATTTTAGTGATTTTGATATCGGGCGAATAAAAACCTTCCTTAATGGGTTCGGTTTTTAGTAAATCGGTGCTCAGATATTTTTTGTTATCGTCGGGGAAAACTGTTGCCACAATGGCATCAGCACCCAATTGATTTTGAATCTTTAGGGCTCCGATGAAATTTGCACCTGACGAAATGCCAACGCCCAAGCCAACGTTGGCTAATTTTTGTGCCATGATAATGGAATCGCCATCATCGACACTTACGATGGAATCTAATTTGTTTAACTCGACAATTGAAGGGATGAATTCGTCGGAAATTCCCTGAATTCGATGCTTCCCGACTTTGTAACCGGTGGTGAGAGTAGGGGAATTAGCAGGCTCTAAGGGGTGAACAGAAATAGTGGGGTCGTTTTCTTTTAAGAATTTTGCCATTCCCATCACAGTTCCTCCGGTTCCAACCCCGGCAACAAAAGCATTCAGTTTTAAATTTCTGAATTTAAGTTGCCACCATAATTCGGGCGCAGTGGTTAAATAATGTGCTTCGGTATTGTCGATATTTGAAAACTGACAGGGGAGAAATGAATCTTTTAGTGAAGCCGCCAGTTCGTTAGCCTTGTCAATACTTCCCAGAAAACCACCTTCTTCTTTACTAATCAGATGAATGGTTGCGCCAAAACCTTTGATTAGATTGATGCGTTCGGAACTCATCCAGTTGGGCATAAAAATGGTGACAGGATGTCCTAAAGCCCTGCCCAGCGCAGCAATTGAAATGCCGGTGTTTCCGCTGGTGGCTTCGATTATAGTAGATTCGGGAGTAAGTTTGCCGTTTAAAATAGCATTATTGAGAATATGAAATGCCATACGGTCTTTTATGCTTCCGGTCATATTCATGTTTTCTGCCTTGGCATATATTTTTCGATTTTCTCCTTTATATTCAAAATCGATAACAATTAAAGGTGTGTTTCCAATTAAACTGGTTAAACCCTGAATACGTGAATTGATTGCCATAAAAAAACAATATTAAATGATGAAAAAAGCTGATAAATTAAATACTTTGCGAAATTAATAAATTTCAGAAATATGAAATACATTTAATTCCTTACTTTTGCTTTTCAAAAGAAAAACAATGTCCTATCAAAACCTACAACACTTTATCGATTGCCTTGAGGCTGAAAATGAACTCATCAGGTTGAAAACTTATTTCTCACCTGAACTTGAAATAACGGAAGTTACTGAAAGAATTATTAAATCGGGCATCAATAAAGCCATTTTATTCGAAAATACGGGTTACGATTTCCCTGTATTGATGAATGCTTTTGGTTCGGAAAAGCGAATGAGTATGGCATTGGGAGTGGAGAATTTGAATGATATTGTTGTCGAAATTGATCATATTACGCATGGATTGATGGGGGCGAAAACTTCATGGATGGATAAGTTGAAGACGCTTCCATTGCTAAAAAAAATCAGTGGTTATTTTCCTTATACATCTAATAAAAGAGGGGAATGTCAGGAAATTGTGATGCAAACACCCGATATCACAAAATTGCCTGTGTTGAAATGCTGGCCTTTTGATGGTGGGAATTTTATTACTTTTCCTGTGGTGCACACAAAAGACCCTGTGAATGGAACGCGAAATGTAGGGATGTATCGGATGCAGGTGTTTGATGGTCAAACTACCGGAATGCACTGGCATTTGCATAAAAATTCGGCACGGCATTATAATGCTTATAAGGAAATGAATAAGCGAATGCCTGTGGTGGTGACTCTTGGAGGCGATCCTGCATATACTTATAGTGCTACGGCACCTTTGCCCGATAATTTGGATGAATATATTTTTGCGGGTTTTCTGCGAAAGAAAGCAGTGAAAATGGTAAAATGTCTGACTGTGGATTTAGAAGTGCCTGCCGATGTTGATTTTGTGATTGAAGGTTATGTTGACCCAACGGAAGCCCTTAGAGCTGAAGGACCATTTGGGGATCATACCGGCTTTTATTCGTTGACGGATAATTATCCTGTGTTTCATATTACTTGCATCACCCACAGGAAAAATGCAGTGTATCCTGCCACTATTGTAGGCATTCCACCTCAGGAAGACGGCTGGATGGGTAAAGCTACCGAGCGTATTTTCCTGAAACCTATTCAGATGACTATTGCGCCTGAAATTATTGATATGCACATGCCTTTTGAGGGAGTGTTCCATAATATTGTGATTGTAAAGATTAATCAAACTTATCCCGGGCAAGCCATTAAAGTGATGAATGCGCTTTGGGGTGCCGGTCAGATGATGTTTAATAAATATTTGATTGTGGTGGATGCAGTTATAGATATTGCATCTCCTGTGGAGTTGATGAAGGTGATGGCACAGAACCTTGATCCATTAAGCTGTATTTACTTTAATAAAGGTCCGTTGGATGTGTTGGACCATGCTTCTCCTGAGTTTGTTTATGGTGGGAAAATGGGGATTGATGCTACACAGAAGAAAGGAGATGTTAATGTGTTACTTGAGAATCTTGAAATGAATGATGAAAAAATGATGCTTGATTTTCCGAAGATAAAATCGGTGAATTTAGGTGCATCGCAATGGGGAATACTTTGTTGTCAAATTGAAAAAGCAGAAGGAGATAGTATAAAAGCATTTCATTCGGTGTTGGTTCAATTTTTGTCAAAGTATTGTAAAGGAATAAGTACAGTGGTTTATTTTGATGTTGATGTTTCAAACTTAGATATGCCAACTTTGGTTTGGTTTGCTGCAAATCAGACGGATGCTGTGAGAGATTGCTGGGTTGAAACTGTGAAAATTGATTCTAAGGAAAGGGGTGTTTTAGGCATAGATGCTTCACGGAAGAAATTATCAGATGGGTTTAAACGCCAATGGCCACAGGTGGTGATGAGTGATGAGCAAACAATAAAATCGATTGATGAAAAGTGGAAAAGCTCTATTCCATTTGAGTTTGTGGCTTCACCTTCTTTGAAATATAAAGCTCTATCACCAGGGAACGCAGCAGTTTGGCCTGAAGGCTCTTAATCTATATTCCTTTAGTCTATTATCCTTGAGCCTGGCAACCTTCAGTCTTTAGCCTAATAGCCTTCAGCCTTTTCCCAAAAAGGAGAGAATATTTATTTTTGTTGAATGGTTTTGTTGTAAATCAAATTTTATACTTACTTTTGCATCGAAATAATTCTGTTCTAAAAAGTCTTTCTTTTATTTTTTCCCAAATCTCTTTTCTTATCATCACGCATTCTATACTTCGTGATTTATTTATCAAATACAAACCAATTTTAATATATGTACGACATAGTTGAACTCAACTCTAAACTGCTTAACGAACTAAAGGATATTGCCAAACAACTGAATATCCCTAAAATCGAGTCGATGAAAAAGCAGGATCTCATTTACCGCATTCTCGATCAGCAAGCACTCAATCCTACTCCTGATATGCTTGAAAAAGAAAGAAAAGGCAAAGATGCCAATTCGAAAAACCGCAAACGAAATGAATTTGTGAAGGTTGTCAATCTAAAACCTGCCGATAAAAAGCCTGATGAAGTGCCTGCTAAAGAGACCGTTGTTCGTCCTAATCAAGACAAAACTGCAAAACCTCCTGTTGTAGCCCCTTCAAAAAGCCCAATTGCTCCTGTTATTCCTAATAAAATTATAAAACCGGCTGTTCAAACTCCGGAAGCTCCGGTTGAAAAAGTGCTTCCTAAAAAAAGTCATCATCCACATTTGAATTTAGAGAAGAAAAATCAGGTTAAACCTACTGAAACTCCTGCTGTTGTTAATGAAAGTATTGTAGAGAAAAAAGTGGAACCAATTGCTCCTGCAGCAGAAAAAATTCAGGTGAAAAAACTGTTTAATAAAGCAGCTATCAAGCCGCAACGCAAACCTTTTGAACATCCAAAACCAAATCAGGAAAACAATAAAGAAAATAATGTAAAAAGTGATTTGGATACAATAGAACCTAAGAGGGCCATCATCAACCTGAAAACTGAAGATCCTTTTATTAAAGAACTTGAAAGCATTCCTGATATTGAGCCAATTATTGATGAAATAGTTGTTGCTGATGCTATTGAACCAACAGCTGAACTTCCTCTGATTGCAGAGACTGTTCAAGCTGCTGAAGAAAATGTTCAGCCTGTGGTTGAAAAGGAAAAACCGGTTCTGAATAATCAGTTCAAGAAAAATCTTAATGTAAAACCTAATTTTAACGACCGTCGCAATCAGGATGCTCCGAATGAATTTGATGGCATTGTGAGTGCGCAAGGGGTTGTGGAAATTATGCCCGACGGATATGGTTTTTTGCGTTCGTCAGATTATAATTATCTGAATTCGCCTGACGATGTGTATGTTTCGCAATCGCAAATTAAGGCAAATGGACTGAAAACAGGCGACACTATTAAAGGAACTATTCGCATTCCACGCGAAGGTGAAAAATATTTTCCCTTGGTTAAAGTAGAGCTCATTAATGGCAAACTACCTGAAGAAGTGAGAGACCGTATTCCTTTCGATTATCTCACACCTTTGTTCCCGATGGAGAAGTTTATCTTAACCGGACATGCTCAGAACTCACTTTCGACTCGTATTATTGATTTGTTTACCCCAATCGGTAAAGGTCAGAGAGGTTTAATTGTAGCACAACCCAAAACCGGTAAAACCGTATTGCTCAAAGAAATTGCCAATGCCATTGCAAGCAATCATCCTGAAGCTTATCTTATTATTTTACTAATTGATGAACGTCCTGAAGAAGTAACCGACATGCAACGCAGCGTAAATGCCGAAGTGATTTCTTCTACTTTCGACGAACCTGCCGATCGACATGTTAAGATTGCCAATATTGTGCTCGAAAAAGCAAAACGCTTGGTTGAATGTGGTCACGATGTGGTGATTCTGCTCGATTCAATCACCCGTTTGGCAAGGGCTTATAACACTGTGGCACCTGCTTCCGGTAAAGTATTGTCGGGTGGGGTAGAAGCCAACGCATTGCAGAAACCCAAACGCTTTTTTGGTGCTGCACGTAAAATTGAAAATGGGGGTTCGCTCACCATCATCGCTACTGCACTGACCGACACCGGTTCGCGTATGGATGAAGTGATTTTTGAAGAATTTAAAGGAACGGGTAATATGGAATTGCAACTCGACCGTAAACTGTCGAACAAACGCATTTTCCCTTCTATCGACATAGTGGCTTCGAGCACACGCAGGGATGACCTTTTGGTGGATAAAGAATGGCTGCAACGCATTTGGGTTCTCCGCAATCACCTTGCTGATATGACCTCATTGGAAGCGATGGAGTTTTTGAAAGATAGAATTCGTTTCACTCAGTCAAATGAAGAGTTTTTGTTGTCGATGAACAATTAATCTTTGAGAAAGCAATATTTTTATTCTCCATTCTACATAATTCTAAGGAAGTATGTAATTCTTTTACCTTAGTCAAAAACATCAAAATGGAAGGAGTAAACGTCTCAACCGATGCGACTCCCATCTCAACTGAAATAATTTCCATTTCAACGGAAGAAACAAAAGCTTCAAAGGGAATTATTTTCGTTTCAACGAATGTAGCTCCCGCTTCAACTGAAATAATTTCCGTTTCAACGGGAGCCATTAGAGGCTTACGGTTTGCTCCTTACTGCTCAACGTTTCCTATTTCCGTTTCAACGTTAACGATTTTCGTTTCAACGGGAGCTATCGCCGTCTCAACGGAAATGGCTCCCGCTTCAACGGTAGAAGCATCCGTTTCAACGGAAATCATTTCCGTTTCAATTTTGACAGGCAAAAATGCTACTTTTTGACTACTTTTTTGAAGATTTTGCTCATCAAAATAATAGCTTTTTATTTACCTATGGCAAAAATATATCAGAAATAAAGGGACAAATGCTATTTTAAATTTGGCGATTTAACTTTATTGGCAAGCATTTCAATACTCTTTTCTATTCTCTTCAAACGGGTTTCCATTCGTTTAGCTTCGATAATCCAATTAACATATTCCTTTCGGTGTGAATAAGATAATGATTCGAAAAACGAAAGAAGTTCGGGCTTTTTGCTGAGTTCAGCTAAAAAATCATCTGGAACTACAAGCTTACGTTCTTCAAAATCTTGTTCAATAATAAGATGAACACTATCTCCTTCATTCTTTTTTATTTTTGAACGAATCGATTTTAAAATGGGCAACACATGACATCCCATCCCCATATTGGCAAGTGAACCACGATAATATTCTCCATCAATCCAGGCTTTAATTTTTACTTGATTCTTTTTCCCAAAGATTTCAAACACATCATAAGGGAAACGGATAAAACAAGCATCCATGTCGGGCACTTTTTCGAGCACCGCATCAAACTCGAATCGGGGAATCACAGAAGCCTATTTCTTTGCCGTTTGAGCAGAATCGTTTTTTGCTTCAAACTCAGCAATCAATTGTTCGGGGGTCTTGCCAAGATTATTTATTGAAATTTGAGCATCCTTGGCTAATTCGTGATTTGGATATTTTTTGATGAATTCTTTATAGAATTCTTCGGCTTTCTTTAGATTTTTCATCACATTTTCATATAAAAATGCTTTCATAAAGATGCAATCAGGCGCACGACGAAAATCAGGATAATCTTTCAACACGCGGTTAAAGAGATTGACTGCTTGTTCCGGTTTTGAGATATTCATCGAAATATCAGCAGCCTTAAAAATAAAAACAGGGGCAAGAGTGTCCTTTGGAAATTCATCAGCATACGCAAGATATGCATCAGTTAAATCTTTCGCTTTTTTAATGTCAATTCCAGTTGAATCTTTCAATAAAGCATCTTCCATTTGCTTTATGTTTTTTGCAGCTTTCTCCATTTTATTTCCACAAGCAGCAAACATTAGAATTGTAATTATTAAAAGGATGGTGGTTTTAAAAATTTTCATGGGTTTAGTTGGTTTTTAGTATTTTAAAAGTAAATTGATATATTCAATTTTAATTTTATCTGATTTTCTTTCTTAAAGGGAATTTCATTTTATAATCAACTTTAATGTTTCCGGTAGAAATATCATTTAACCGACGTTTTAGCAGGATTTTTCTGATATTACTAACTCTTTCGACAAATAATTTGCCTTCGAGATGGTCATATTCATGCTGAATTACTCTTGCAATCATCCCACTGTATTCTTCAGTATAAGTATTAAAATTTTCATCCTGATATCTTATTTTGAGGCAAGGTTTTCGCCAAATATCTTCTCTGATTTCGGGTACACTGAGGCATCCTTCGTTGAAAGCCCATTCTTCACCACTTTCATCTAAAATTTCAGGATTAATCATGACTTTTTTAAAGTCCATTGTTTCGGGGAATTCATCGGAATAGACCGTAGCATCAATAATCAGTAATCGAACGGAAGCATCCACCTGAGGAGCTGCAAGTCCAACTCCTTTAGCAGCATACATGGTATCGAACATGTCTGCGATGAGTTGTTTTAAATTAGGATAATCAGGATTAATTTCGAGTGCGCGTTTTTTTAAAATGGCAGCACCATAAGCGACAATAGGTAATATCATAATATTTCATTTTTTGAACGGAAATCCATAGTTTCGAGATAAGATTGAAGAATAATTGTGGCACTAACACTATCAACCAACTCTCTGTTTTGACGGTCTTTTTTCTTTAATTGAGCATCAATAATGGCTTGCATTGCAATTTTTGAAGTAAAGCGCTCATCAATTCTTTCAATGGTTAGCCAGTGAAATTTTTTATGTAGTTTAGTGACAAATGGTTCAATGTATTTAGCCGATTCGGAAGGACGGTTCTGCAAATCTCTTGCTTCGCCAACCACAATACAATCTACATTTTCGTGAGAAATATATTCTTGTATAAATTCAATTGCTTTTGAAGCAGAAATAGTCGTCAAAGGGTTTGCAATCATCTGAAGTTCATCAGTAACGGCAATCCCAGCTCTTTTCTGACCGAAATCAATTGCTAAAATTCTTCCCATACATATAATTTTGTTAGTGCAAAATAACAACAAATTCTTCAAATGTATATCTTATATGTAATATTTCTACTAATTTTGAAGAATTAATTCTCATCATAATGCATACACAAATAATTGAACGAATAACAGAAGCCTGGGATCAGCGCTTATTGCTTGAAAATGAAGACACAAAACAAGCTATTAACACTGCCGTTGAATTGCTGGATAAAGGTTTAATCAGAGTAGCCGAGCCCTTTGAAAATACATGGAAATTAAACGAATGGGTGAAAAAAGCGGTGATTCTTTACTTTTCTATTCATAAAATGGAGACAATTATCTCAGATCCGTTCGAATTTCATGATAAAATACCTTTAAAAAAGAATTTTGCAGAGGCAGGTGTTAGAGTTGTTCCTCAAGCATTGGCACGATATGGATCTTTTTTGTCGAAGGGAGTTATTTTAATGCCTTCTTATGTCAACATTGGGGCTTATGTGGGGAGAAACACTATGATTGACACTTGGGCAACGGTTGGCTCATGTGCGCAGGTTGGTGCAAATGTGCATGTAAGCGGAGGGGTTGGAATAGGAGGGGTGTTAGAACCTTTGCAAGCCAAACCCGTTATTATTGAAGATGATTGTTTTATTGGCTCAAGATCAATAATTGTTGAAGGTGCTCTGATTCGTAAAGGTGCTGTAATTGGCGCCGGGGTTTTAATTACTTCAAGTACAAAGATTATTGATGTTACTTCAAAAGAAGCTATAACATACATTGGTGAGGTTCCCGAAAACGCAGTGGTCATTCCGGGAAGTCTTAAAAAAGAATTTCCTGCAGGTGAGTTTTATGTGCCTTGTTCATTAATAATAGGAAAGCGTAAAGCCTCTACTGATATGAAAACTTCATTGAATGATGTGTTGCGAGAATATAATGTGGTGGTTTGATTTATGCCTGATACTTACAATAATATACTTTTAATTCAAACAGCTTCAATTGGGGATGTCATACTCATTACACCTGTGATTGAGGGCTTGCATCAAAAATATCCCAATTCAAAGATTGATATTTTGGTTAAAAAAGGAAATGAAAGTCTTTTTAAGGGACATCCGTTTATCAATGAAGTTTTGATTTGGAATAAATCTGAAAATAAATATCAACATTTATTTTCGTTACTGAAAAGAATTAGGTTGAATAAGTACGAATGGGTGATAAATTTTCAGCGTTTTGTTTCAACGGGGATGCTTACGGCTTTTTCAAAAGCAAAACGAAAAACGATCTTTCAAAAAAATCCACTTTCTTTTTTATGTAATGATGTTCATCATCATATCATTAATAATCCTCAACAATCATTTCATGAAGTTGACAGAAATTTGAGTTTGATTCAAACTGCAAATGATGTTTTCGAAAGAAGACCCGTTTTATATCCCACAATTGAAGATGAACATTCGGTTGCTGAATATAAATCACATCCATATCTTTGCATAACCCCTGCTTCATTATGGTTTACAAAGCAATTTCCGCTAAATAAATGGTGCGAGTTTCTGAATGCAATTCCTCGAAAACTCATTGTTTACCTTATTGGAGGAATTCAGGACATAGATTTGATGAACAATATCATTCATGAAATAACTAATGATAATATTAAGGTCATTAATCTGGCGGGAAGTTTAAGTCTTTTGCAAACCGCTGCTTTGATGAAGCAGGCTGAAATGAATTTTGTGAATGATTCGGCTCCTTTGCATTTGGCTTCGTCTGTAAATGCTAAGACAACAGCTCTGTTTTGCTCAACTATTCCTGCTTTTGGATTTGGTCCATTAGCAGAAGATGTAATTGTTATAGAAACAAAAGAAAACCTGACTTGCCGACCTTGTGGTTTGCACGGTTTACGTCAATGTCCTGAAAAACACTTTGCCTGTGCTCAAACAATACAACCTAAACAACTACTACAACGAATCTAATTTTATGCAAGAAATTATTGATGCTACCATTAACATATTAAATTCTGGAGGAATCATTCTTTATCCTACCGATACGGTGTGGGGGATTGGATGTGATGCCACCAACCATAAAGCTGTTGAGAAAATTCAAAAACTGAAGTCTCGTTCATCTGATAAAAGCTTTATTGTTTTAGTCAACAATATTAAAATGTTGAAAGATTATGTCGAAAATTTTCCCGAAATTGCTGTTGACTTAATTAAAAGCTACCATAAGCCACTTACTGTGGTTTTTCCGAAAGGGAAAAATTTGGCTTCTAATGTAATTAATGCAGATGGAAGCGTTGCCATCAGAGTAGTTAAGAATCTCTTTTGCGAAAATCTGATTTTAAAGCTTGGTGTTCCAATTGTTTCGACCTCTGCTAATTTGACGGGTCAACAGGCTCCGGTTACGTTTAATGAAATAAGTGTTCAAATTAAAGATGCTGTAGATTTTATTGTTCAACTTAATCAGGAAATATCTAACGAGGTGAAGCCATCTACTATAATTAAGTTTGTTAACGATACTGAGTTTGTTGTTCTTCGACATTAATATGTAGCAATTTAGAAAGTTCTACTTTGATATATCGTTAAAAACACTATTTTTGTCAATCAAATAAATATTTCAATCACTAAAATCAATACATTATGTTAAAAAATCACCCGAAAGGCTTGTTGGTAGCCTTTTTCACGAACATGGGAGAGCGTTTTGGTTTCTACACCATGATGGCTATTCTGGTTATGTTTCTGCAAGCTCGTTATGGTTTGGATGCTGAGTCTGCAGGGACTTATTATTCATGGTTTTATTTTGCAATTTATGCCCTTGCATTGCTTGGCGGTATGCTTGCCGACTGGACCAAGAAGTATAAAACGG
>JBAWXL010000116.1:0-13425 GCA_037144095.1 Bacteroidota bacterium | reverse complement strand
TAAAAGAGAAAGGAAGTAATGAACTTCCTTCTCTTTTTTTTATCGGACAACAATGTTTAATAATAAAAAACGACAGAATACTGTTTTAAAAAAGAAAATTATCAGACAGTTATAAATGAATGTGATTTAATCCCCCCCATTGAATATGAAAAGAGTTTCGAATTGAACGCAAATGATTCTTCCCATGAAAAAGAAAGCGGAATTCAACTTGATTTATTTACTTGGCAATCTGAGCGGATTGCGGAAGGATGGAGGCATCTTGAGATTTTTAATTTTGAAAAAGCTGAAAAAACTTTTAATGAGGTTCAACGTCAGCATAAAGATGATGAAGAATGCGCATTTGCATTAAAGCTTTGCAGTCAATGGAAAGACATTTTTGAATTATCTAATCGAAAGAATTCTTCTGAACAAACTTCTTTTCTGTTTTTGCAATGGAACGAAATTATGTTTCCTTCTGCATGGGGACCTCAGTTATTTAAGAAAACAGTTCTAAACAGAATTATTCAAATTGCCAGAGAAAACAAAGTTTTTTATATTTCTGAAAGCATTAGCGTAGCTGATTTATTAGTTAAAGCTCAAAAACATGCTCTTGCAGAAAAAGAAATCTTAAACTTTTTCCAATCTAATGAAAAATCTGTGGCTCTTCAAATTAATCTTGCAAATATTCAGTGGAACCTTAACAAAATAAAAGAATCAAGACTCAATTATTTAGAAGCATTACTTACAAATCCTAGTGAAATAGCAGTTGAAATAATAGAAAACTTACCACTTGCAAAGATCATTCAAAAATATGGTTCTGAAATGGCACCTGCATGGGGATGGATGCAAGGCGAACTTCCATTGTTTGAATTTGACAAGTTCAAACATAACATTAGCCCATCACAGAAGGGTTTATATTTGTATCATCTACTTATTCAGGCTGAAAAATTGACAAAGCAGGGCGAAATCAAGCAAATTATTTCAATAAGAAAACAACTTAAGGAAATGGACAGTGATTTATATACTGCCTATTTTAATCTGCTAAAAAAACGTAAATTAGTTTGAGATAGGGTTGCTAAGCTGATGGTTTAAAATAAAAAAATGCCGGGAATTTTATCCCCGGCATTTCGCTAATGAAAAAGAATTTAAAATTACTCTTTCACTAATTTCTTAATTGTTGTTTTTCCATCAATGGTGATGTTCACAAAGTACATTCCTTTACTAAGATTTTCCGTTTCAATTGGCAGTTGCATTCCACCTGTTAGCACACCATAATCCTTTTTTGCAATGAGCGAACCATTTAATTCATAAATTGCAACTGAAACATTTGATGCTTTTTTCAAATTTAACGTAATGATACTATTGTTAGTAGTAGGATTTGGATATAAACTTATCTGAGAACCTAAGTCATAGGATTCAGCTACGCCTGCTGTTCCAAGTTCTGTTCCAGTGACATAAGCATTCGTAATGGCTTCAGGTATGCTTACTTCAGAGGCATTGTCAATTTTACCGGTATTGTCAATAAATAAACCAATAATATTGATTTTTGTGGCATCCCAAGTGCTTGGCAAAACATAAGTAAATGTATAAGTGAAAGATTGACCGGCATTAGCACTTGCACCGAAAGCATTGGGTAAGCCCGGAAAATCAGGACTAATTAAGCGACCTACATGATTATAATGCATTTGGGCAGCAGGTACAGGATTAGACAAAAGTTCATATCCACCCATTACACCATTTGAACCTCCTGAATAATAATTGGCTTGATTATATCCACTGGCTGTGCCGGTAACATCATCTTCTGTTAATACACAAGCAATTCTAAAATCTCCACTAATGCTTTGCTGCATGGTGGTGGTCAGCGAAACCTTCAATATGCGGGTAATGGAATCATAAGTTGCTCCATTTCTTATGACGGCTTTGGGGGCAATCTGGATGCGGCTTAGGAAGTCTGTTTCCATGGCACTAGGGTCAATTCCGGCTAATCTGTCGACAAGGGCTGTCGGATAACCACTTATTAAGGGTCCTATTCCGGCATCATAAGCAGCAAATACCATGGGATCTCCATTGTGAACCGCAATTCCTGCAAAATATCCGGGATATTTTGCTTTCATCATATCCATATAAACAGCACCTCTCACACACCATCCACACCAAGTTCCTGTGGCTTCTTCCACAGCCACCTTTTTGCCATCAGCAGGAAGAACAGGCGTAAGGGTGGTTTTAATAGTATCATCAGAATTAACTACGTCGGGACCGATTCCGTTTACATTGCTTATGATGGCTCTGAAAGTGTTAGCTCCGGGAAGCAAAGTAAAGGGGGTGGTAATATTTATGGTTGTTGTTGCTAAAGAAGCAAGATTAGCCCCTGTAATATTTTGAACAATCGGAGCAGCACCATTCTGATCTACTGAAAGTGCGAATGAAGTAATTGTATCCGTTCCGAGGTTACGAATTTTTACAGAAAGATTGCGTGTTTGTCCAACCAAACCATTAGTTACACTTATTAAATTGGCTGCTGCATCAATTCCGGGCAGGGTGTAGGGAACAATATTGTAGGAAACATCGTCAACCCAAAAGCTTGCCGAAGCATCGGTAGGAAAAATATCGATGGCATACACCTGATCGTTTGTGTTTTGCCAGCTTCCTTTCAGGGTGTCGTCTATAGAGAGTTTCCAAACATTGGTGTTGAAATTTGCATCTATCGATAATTTAAACCATTGACCAAAAGGATGCGTGCTTGTGAAAACTTCGGTTCCGCTGTTTTGAATACTTACAGATCCATTTGCGTTCATAAAACAATCTAAAGTATACATATTTCCCATAGTGGCATTTCCCTGAAAATTAAAATAAGCATCTTTTCCGCTTGGGATTTTAAACCATGCCGAAAAGTTAAACTGTCCGGTGGAAAGAGGGGTAGCATTAAATGGCAAAACGCAATCTGATGGACCTCCGGTTGCAGCGGTTGAGCTGAAGTAAATAGATTTAGACCCACCGGTAGTATGATTGTCGGTTGAAACCACATACACATCATCCGTTCCACCACCGGCACCGCTCCATGTGCGCCAATTCGACGATTGAGGACCAAGGTAAGAGCCTACAGTATATGACTCGAAATCATCTGAAAAGGTTTGAGCATAAGTCATCGAAAGACCTAACAAACTTGCGAAAATCAAAGTAATTATTTTTTTCATTATAAAATTTATTTAATGTTCCTACTCTATAGGCTTTTCGGTATCGCCCCCAACGAAACGCTTTGTCGGGATAAGCCCGTTTTTTTAAGTGGTTTCTGGACTCCACTTTTGCATTGCAATATTACAAATAAATTCATTATCAAAATAAACTCTGCTCTAAATTCATTTTTTTCATCTCTATTCAAAGAATACATATTAAATTAGAGATTTGTTTTGAGAGTAGAATTTAGAAGATAATTGCAAATTATCTTGAGTTCAGGATAGAGTCACAAGTATTTTTAAGGTATTATAAAAGGTACTTTAGCCTTTAAATGATATTCCACAATTCTTTTTTTATCAAAACTTCCATCTTTATAAATCTTAAGATAAAATTTTTTAAATACATTATAATGACCTTTTTTATTTTTATAATATCTAATAGGGTTTTCATAAACTATCAGCTCAAAATTATCTACATTACTTCTATATTTTAACATGCCATAATTGTCAAAATAGAGTCTGATTTTTTCAAGTGAATCAAATGGTTTTAAAAATTCAAATAAATCATTTTTATTTACAACTGAATCAATTTTATTTGACTTAATTGCTATAAAATATTCAGGTGAGCCTCCTGGAAGAGGACCCCAAAATCCATCTGTACAACTAATTTTGCTTATTTTTATTGAATCATTTATATCTTTATATTCTCCATTAGCTAAAACATCGTAGCTATAAATTACATTAGATATAGCTATAGTAGGAAGAAAGTCTATTGAATCAATTTGGAAATCATTAGATTGAGTTTCGTATACTTTTCTATATTCCCAATAATCATACGCTTTTTGTTTTATCAACTTAAATAATATCTCTTTATCACTAAGGATGCTTGTTGGAATAATTTTATATGAATTACTATTGATAATGGTATCCTGTGAAAAGGCTATTTTATTCATAAAAAGTAAAATTGCAAGGATGGTATTTATTTTCATCTTGAGATTCCTTTTTAAATGAAAAGTACCTTCATTTTAACATACTCTTCCCACAAATTCCCCCAATCACAATAGCCTTGCCATAAGTCTCTTTCAGTATTAATTCTAATTATCATCCCACAAAGATACATCTTTTTAAATCGCCAATTCATCCAAAAGGCTATTTATTTCATTTCTTTTTAAACATCAGCTTTATTAATGATAATCAATTAAATACAAATCTTAAGCGTTGGAATTATCATGGGAAGACTAGGCTTAATTAAGGCTACGCTAGCATTAGTTAAGGCTACGCTAGGCTTGATTAAGTCAACGCTTGCATTAGTTAAGACTACGCTAGACTTGATTAAGTTAACGCTTGCATTAATTAAGACTACGCTAGACTTGATTAAGTCAACGCTAGCATTAGTTAAGGCTATGCTAGACTTGATTAAGTCAACGCTAGCATTAGTTAAGGCTACGCTAGACTTGATTAAGTTAAGGCTACCCTTGATTAAGTCAACGTTAGCCTTAATAATACTAAGACTATATGTCTTAAATATAAGCTAAGTGCTTATTTAAGGCACTAAAACCCAAATCCAGCCACCAAATTTGTAGTTAGATACTCCTCCGCCATGATAAGTGCGGCGATGAGCCTTGGTGGCTAATGATAGGGTTGCATTTTTGCCCACATTAGTAGTTGGTGTGCCACTTTTGGCTTTGCGACTGATGGGAAGCACAGTGGCTTCACGAAAAGCATACCACGATCCGCTTTCCAGTTCATCGACGCGAATATCGTTTTCGGTGCTTATCAGCAATTCCTCCAAATTCGCTTTTATAGGCTCAACGTTTTTCCCTGATGCCTTTCCAAATTGCCTTATGTATATAGCACGTGGGGCAACTGCTTTGGTTTTAATCTTCACAGCTCCTTCGCCATCGGGCTGCACATCAAAGCCATTAAACATTGCCCCCTTTGGGCTTTTAAGCTTATAGCCTGCTTTGGTTACTATGTTGATGCCAACATTCACATCTCCAGCCAATTTTGCTTGCTGACGGGCAATTTTTTGTATATCGCCTGCGTTGTCATCGTAGGCATCAACTACGTTGTTGACAGCAACTTCAACATCTCCCCTGGTGGCAGTGGGAGGGTTTGATTGGTATTTGGTGTTCACCGTGCGAAGTTCAGTTCCAAGCACATGCATTTCTGCATCATCATGTGAAATACCTGAAAGTGCCGGTACTGATGAAGCATTTTGCTCCATTGCAGCTTCTGCTATTTCTAAAACATTTCCATTACGGTCGAGTTTTAGTACTATGAGTCCTGAAATTTGTAATTCTTTTGACATAATGTTGTAAATATTAAGGGTTAAGAGATTAAAATTAAAAGATTAATTTGTTTGCTTTTTTAGGGTTTTAGTTGATTTATTAATGTATGATTTGGGCAACAAATATAAACATATATATTGAAATAAAAATTTTTTCGTTCAATTTTTTAAATTATTTTTTTTCGAGAAAATCTTGACTCTCTGGCCACTTGATTTTGACTTTTTAAGGCGAATATAACTATATCTAACAGCTTTTCAAACCATGTTGGATTTTAAAAGATACATATTACTTTGAGCGATAATTTATAGCCTCACGTATTTGTAATAAAAAATTAAGAAGAGTCTTCCTAAAAGTCTAATGGTTTAATAGTCTAAACCTCTTATTCCACTGTAACCGATTTGGCTAAGTTACGTGGTTGGTCAACATTGCAACCTCTCATTACGGCTATGTGATAGGCAAGTAATTGAAGCGGAATGGTAGCTAAAAGCGGAACAAACATTTCTTCAGTTTCGGGAATTTCGATTGCATAATCTGCTAACTCTTTAACGGTAACATCTCCCTCAGTGACAATGGCAATGATTTTGCCTTTCCGGGCTTTCACTTCCTGAATATTGCTCACCACTTTTTCGTATGTACCTTTATTGGTAGCAATAATCACCACCGGCATTTCTTCGTCAATCAGGGCAATAGGTCCGTGTTTCATTTCGGCTGCCGGGTATCCTTCAGCATGAATATAGGAGATTTCTTTCAATTTAAGCGCACCTTCCAACGCCACAGGGAAATTGTAGCCTCTGCCCAAATAGAGGAAATTGGTTTTATCTTTAAAAACACTGGCAATTTCGATAATTTTGTCATTCAATAAAAGGGTTTTCTCCACCTTTTCGGGGATTTCTTCAAGCTGATGAATCAAGCGGAAAAAATCTGATTGCGAAATAGTACCTCTTTCTTGTGCAAGGGATAAAGCCATTAAAGTAAGAATAGCCACCTGGGAAGTAAATGCTTTAGTTGAAGCGACGCCAATTTCGGGTCCGGCGTGAGTATAAGTACCGGCATGAGTAGCGCGGGCAATGGAAGAACCTACCACATTGCAAATGCCAATAATGGTAGCCCCTTTTGACTTGGCTAATTCAATGGCTGCAAGAGTATCAGCGGTTTCACCCGATTGTGAAATGGCAATCACCACATCATTTTCATTGATAATAGGCGTGCGATAACGAAATTCAGATGCATATTCAACCTCAACCGGAATGCGTGCAAGTTCTTCAATTAAATATTCCCCAACCAAACCGGCATGCCATGAAGTCCCGCAAGCAACAATCACAAAACGATTTGCGTTAATCATTTTCTTTTTAAAATCGAAAATACCTCCAAGCGAAACAATTTCTTTGTTGGCATTTAACCTGCCGCGCATGGTATCTTTTATCGAACGAGGTTGTTCATATATTTCTTTCAGCATGAAATGGGGAAAACCTCCTTTTTCTAATGCCGAAAGATTTATTTCAAGTTGTTCGATATAAGGAGTTTTCTCCTTATTCTTAATGGTTTTTATTTTTAAATCAGAGTTCAGTTGGATAACTGCAATTTCTTCATCGTTCAGATACACCACGTTCTTAGTATATTCAACAATAGGAGTGGCATCGGAAGCTACAAAGTATTCTGATTCGCCAATTCCGATTACCAAAGGGCTACTTTTTCGGGCAGCGATAAGCATATCGGGATTATTTTCGGAGATAACAACAATTGCATAAGCTCCTATCACCTGATTCAGCGCTATTCTCACGGCTTCTTCAAGTGGAACATTTTCTTTAATTTGAATATCTTCAATTAAATGCACAAGTACTTCAGTGTCGGTATTACTTGTAAATTCATAACCTCTTGAAATTAGCTCTTCTTTTAAAATAGCATAATTTTCTATGATTCCATTATGAATCATAGCTATTTTATGGGTTTTTGAAAAGAAAGGATGGGCGTTTTCGTTATTGGGTTCGCCATGAGTTGCCCATCGGGTATGTGCAATTCCAATTGATCCTTTGATATCTTTATCGCGGGTTAGATTTTCCAACTCGGCAACTTTACCTCTGATTTTATGGAGTTTAAGAGTCTCATTTAGCAATGCCATTCCTGCACTGTCATATCCTCTGTATTCTAAACGATAAAGACCTTTTAATAATATCGGATAAGCTTCTCTATATCCGACGTAAGCTACTATTCCACACATATTTTAGGAGTTAAATAATCGTATAAGTTAAACGCAACCTCAATCGATTTGGAACATTTTTCCCGACCCCATTTATTAAATAGCGATTACCTTTAACTGAAGAACCTGAAACCTTTAGATATAATCCATGGTCTTCAACAAAACCATCTAACATTTGTTGTAAATAATTTTTTATTCGAAATCGATATTCTTTTTTAGTAGCATCATAATATCCTCCAAAGGTAACATCGTCTCCTGTTGGGTTAGTGTTATCGGTTAAGAAGTATAATGTTCCACTACTATCTAATCTTGCTAAAGAAAGTCTTTCGGGGGCTGTAAATATTCCCGGATCAGATTCCCATCCTGTAATAACCAGTTCGGCTTCATTTACTAAAATCTTTTTCCCTGTTGGAATATAATTCTTTATATAAGGAAACTTGATAATCGTTCGAACACCTCCACCTGGTTGAACATAAAGAATCTGACTCCCTAGAGAAGTGTCCTTATTAATAAGCTGCTGTTTGAATAAACTGTTTGAAAACTTATAATTGTGATCATACCCAATAAAACAAGCACTATCGCGGCGAATTGTAAAATAAAAAGATAAAGCAGTGTCGGTATCGTTATGATAATAAAGAATGGCACTTGATGAGCCTTCAGTGAAATCAAAATACGATAAGTTTCCACCAACTGAGTAGATTGGGGCTGTTTTGATATATAAGCCTTTTAAATAAGAAATGAAGTTGCTATTATCACTAAGTTCGGGTTGTCCAGATTTGGCTAAAAGACGGTCAGTAGCAAAACTATTGCTTAGGGGTATTCTGAGTTGAGGTGTAACACTGGCAGAATTGATAGTGAGGCGTGTTGTAGGTAGAGGAGAAAAGTTATAACCGGAAGGATTTAAAGTAAGGTTAGTATTATTATATCCAATTTTATTGTTTGAATAATAAATGCTGTCTCTAGTAATGCTTTCATTTAACTCATAAACAAAAACCTTTTGTTGAAATGTAGTATCCCCATAATAACCTTTATAAGGCATTACTAGAATAAATGAATCCACCACTGGGTTGGTTCCGAAAGAAACATCGTTTTTTGAAAGTAGTATCTGAGAATAAATCCCCGCATTTGTTTTGCCAAAAACAGGATCGTAAATCGAACCTAAAATAAAAGTTGAAACGTTTGAAGTAGGAACTGAATCTTCCATTTGAGACCATGCAAAAAGACCAAGAGAATCGCTAAACACCACATTCAATCGATCAGAAGCAGGTTGAACATCCAAACCAATGGCATCGGGGTCCTTTTTGCAGGCACTTACAATTATAATCAAGAGCAAAACGCTTGTCAATGCTCTAAGAAGAGAAATTTTGTTTTTCAATTTTAAGAAAATTAATCTGATAATACCGATTCGTTTATTAAAATATCTTCATAGAAACCATGAACTTGCCCAACAAGTTTTTCTAAAGGATAATAACTAAGCACATTCTTATCCTGCAATGTCAGATAATCAGTAATTTCTTCAGGGATAGTAGGGCTACCGATAACTACAGCATCAGAAAAGTCTATCGCAAGTTTCATTAAGTTAACATAGGAAGGGTTTTTAAGATGTTTAACATCTTTATTGGTTATTCCCGGAAGTTTAACCTTATTATAAAAGTCTTTGTCAAGTTCGCCTTCAAATTCTTCTTCATAGATTGAGGTTATTATTTTGCAATCGGAAAATAAAGGATTATCCTTAAAAGCCAACTTAATATAAATTGGAATCAAGCTGCTTACCCATCCATGACAATGTATTACATCGGGCGACCAGCCTAATTTTTTTACCGTTTCAATCACTCCTCTACAATAAAAAATTGCTCTTTCATCGTTGTCTGGAAAGAATACACCATTTTTATCCCGAAATTCAAATTTACGTTGAAAATAATCTTCATTATCAATGAAGTAAGTTTGTAGGCGAGCTGTTTGAATAGATGCTACTTTAATAATCAGTGGATGATCATTTTCGTTTATAATCAGATTCATACCTGACAATCGGATAACTTCATGCAGTTGGTTTCTTCTTTCATTGATGTTTCCATAGCGAGGCATGAAAGTGCGTATTTCCATGCATCTTTCCTGAATGCCCTGAGGCAAATAACGTCCAATTTCAGATATATGACTATCTGCCATATAGGGTGTAATCTCTTCGGTAACAAATAAAACTCTTGCTTTTCTCATATTTGTATTGATTTAATTGATCAAGTTTGATAAAAGAACTAAAAAATATTTGCAAAGTTACAACTATTTTAGGAATTTATCAAAATATATTATTTCACAAAACTATTTTTAATATTGATCTTCAGATGATTAAATATATATGTAAATATATTTTCTTCTTTTAACTCATATTAATACTGTTCATATTGATGCTTTTTTTAATTTCGCGAGGTAAATCAAAACGGTATTAAAATGAAATTATTTCAAAAACTCAACAATTATATTGGTTGGGCAATCTTTATTCTTGCCTCATTAGTATATATTCTTACCTCAGAACCTACAGCGAGTTTCTGGGATTGTGGCGAATATATCGCCACCGCAGTTAAACTACAAGTTGGTCACCCACCAGGTGCCCCCACCTTTCAACTAATAGGAAGATTTTTCTCATTGTTTGCTCCCGACGCAGCTCATGTTGCCCGAATGGTAAACACCATGTCTGCCTTATGTAGCGGGTTAACTATTTTATTTCTATTTTGGTCATTGACAATGCTTATTAAAAAGGTTGTATGTCCTGATAACTCAGAAATGAATACTACTAAAATGATTACTATCTTTGGAGGTAGTGTTGTTGGAGCTTTGGCTTACACCTTTAGTGATACTTTTTGGTTTTCGGCAGTTGAAGGCGAAGTTTATGCTATGTCATCCTTTTTCACGGCACTTGTTTTTTGGGCAATGCTGAAATGGGAAGCGGTTGCTTTTGAAAAAGGTTCTTTCAAATGGTTAATATTCATTGCTTATATGGTTGGATTATCAATAGGCGTTCACCTTTTGAACTTGTTGACAATTCCGGCAATGGTGTTTATTTATTATTTTAAAACCAGAAAATCTACACTTAAAGGAATTATCTATTCCTTAATAATTTCGATACTGCTCTTAGCTGCTGTGCTATATGGCATTATTCCATGGATTGTGAATTTAGCCGGAATTATTGAAATTTTCTTTGTTAATACACTTGGGCTTCCTTTTAATTCAGGTACAGTTTTCTATTTCCTATTATTAATTGGTGGTTTAGTTTTTGGAATTTATTATACTCAAAAGAAAGCAAAAGTAGTTCTCAATACAGTTCTATTGAGTTTTGCTTTTATTTTAATTGGATATTCTACTTTTTTAATTCTTGTGATAAGATCAAATGCAAATACTCCAATTGATGAAAACAATCCGGAAGATGCTGTTGCTTTACTTTCTTATTTGAATCGTGAACAATATGGCGATACTCCTTTGTTTCACGGGCAATATTATAATGCTCCTGTTATTGACATGAAAGATGGTTCTCCTTTTTATGTCAGAGATTCAAAAGTGGGAAAATATGTTGTTTCGGATACAAGAAAATCTTCTATTCCTATTTATGATCCTAAATATACAACCATTTTCCCTCGTATGTGGAGTAATCAGCAAGACCAACATGCTGAAAACTATAAAGAATGGGCCGGCATTAAAGGAGATCCTGATAATACTAAAATTCCCACTTTTGGCGAGAACCTTACCTTTTTCAGAACTTATCAATTAGGGTATATGTATTTCCGCTATTTTATGTGGAATTTCGCCGGAAGGCAAAACGATATACAAGGCTTTGGAGGGGCGTTAAATGGTAATTGGATTAGTGGTATAAAATTTATTGATGAAGCGCGTTTAGGTCCGCAAGATAATATACCTGAGAGTTATAAAAACAAAGGAACTAATAAACTGTACTTTTTACCTTTAATTCTTGGATTAATTGGATTGTTCTACCATATTAAAAAAGATAAAAAGAATGCTTTTGTGATTGGATTGCTCTTTTTGATGACCGGTTTGGCAATTGAAGTTTTCCTTAATATGTATGCTTTCCAGCCCAGAGAGCGGGATTATGCTTTTGCAGCTTCATTTTATGCCTTTGCCATGTGGATTGGGTTTGGGGTTGCAGGTCTTATTGAATGGTCATCGAAGAAAATGCCCGGGAAAGTAGCTGCAGTTGCCATAACTTTAGTCTGTTTATTGCTTGTGCCGGGTATTATGGCAAAAGAAGAATGGAATGATCATGACCGTTCTGAACGTTATACTGTTTTGGCAATTGCTTCGAATTATTTGAACTCTTGTGCACCGAATTCTATCTTATTTACAAATGGCGATAATGACACTTTCCCTTTATGGTATTGCCAGGAGGTTGAAGGCATCAGAACTGACGTGAGAGTTTGTAATCTTAGTCTTTTAAACACCGATTGGTATGTTGATCAGATGAAGCGTAAGGCTTATCTTTCCGATCCTTTGCCGATTACTATGACTAAAGATCAATATAAACAAGGCACACGCGACTATATGCCTACTTATGATAGAAACGATAAGGGTGTATTTGTAAATCTAAAAGATATTATAAGTTTTGTCACGGATGATAATCAGCAAATTTTGGTTGGAAAGCGACAGATGAATTATTTCCCAACTAATAAATTCAGTCTTCCGGTTAATGTAGCTGAAGCAACTAAGAATGGGGCAATTCCTAAGGGAATGGATACTTCGGTTGTTTCTAATATTGAATGGACTTTGCCTGATAAAATTGTTCAGAAGAACCACATTATGATGTTGGATATTCTTGCACATTTCGATTGGAAGCGCCCGGTTTATTTTGCTGTTACCACAGGTGCAGATGCTTATATCGGCTTAGAACCTTATTTCCAACTGGAAGGATTGGCTTATCATTTAGTTCCTATTAAAACTACTAGCACTCCCGATGGTCAGACCGGACGAATTCAAACGGATGTGATGTATAATAATTTGATGAATAAATTTTATTGGGGGAACCTTAATAAACCAGGGGTGTATCTTAGCGAAGATAATACGCGCCTTTGTTTGACTTACCGTAATTTGTTTGGCAGATTAGCCAATGCGCTTATTCTTGAAGACAAAAAAGACTCGGCAATGAAGGTGCTCGACAGATGTATTGTGGAGATTCCCGATGAATTTGTGCCATACAATTATTTTATATTACCAATTGCTGAAGGATATTATAAGATTGCGGCAAAAGACAAGGCAAATAAAATTGTTGAAAGACTTATTACCTATAGCGAGCAAGAACTGAAATATTATTATTCATTTAGTGCTATGAAAGGACAAAATCTTGAAAGAGAAAAACAACAGTCGTTAGCAGTGTTGCAACGTGTTGTTCAACTTACCACCACCTATAATCAGGATATGTTGAATAAAAAAGCATCAGCTCTTTTCAATAACTATTATAAGATGTATGCAAATGAATATGGTGGAAAATAAACCATATTTCATTTAAAAAAAGGAGAGGCGAAACCCTTTCCTTTTTTATTTCAAATAGATTCATTAGTCAGACTTGAATTTGGTGATTTAAGAACGGCAGGAATTTTTAAATGTGAGCCATTCGTCGGAAAAGGAAGGCCTGTTTTATTTATAAATCTGCCATTCGTCGGAAAAGAAACGCCTGTTTTATTTATAAAACTGCCATTCGTCGGAAAAGAAACGCCTGCTTTATTTATAAAACTGCCATTCGTCGGAAAAGAAACGCCTGTTTTATTTATAAAACTGCCATTCGTCG
>JBAWXL010000115.1:0-13431 GCA_037144095.1 Bacteroidota bacterium | reverse complement strand
TTTTATAGCTGGTAAACTAAAATTTGATTACCCACTCTATCCGTTATAGAACCAAAAAGTTACTCTGAAGGATGAAATAGTAACTTTTTCGTTTGAACATGCTACTCTGAAGGATGAACAAGTAGCTTTTTCATTTGATAAAGTGTTTTTGATGGATGAAAATGTAATTTTTCTGCCTAAAGTAATATCAAAAGAGATTTTTCAAATCAAAAAGTCGTCAAATCTACAAAATATTTTCTGTAACTTTGCATTCCAAATTGAATATATCGAAATCATGAAAATAAATCTATACAACAATGAATTTTCAAAAATGAAAGTTCATAGAGAAGCAGTAGTTCTCCCTATTCATCTGCTTATTGCCGATAATGTTACTTACGTCTCTATGTCGGCACTTATAATGCATAATTATAAAGATACTCCCACCATGGGAAATGAATTGACTGTGAAATGTTTTAAATCCTTTTCTAAAGACATTAAAGATGGAGAACACATGGCAAAACAATTGGAAACTGCTTTCAATATGGTGAAAAGTACGCTGAAAATAAAACACAAAAATCAAAACGATTTAAGAGTTTTAGCCCATTTCAAGACCATGATAGAACTTTGCAAAACCATGATAATGAAGAAAATCGAAAGCGTTTTAAGGTCATTTAATTTATTTGTTTTTTTAGGTTTTGTGGATGATAAGGTAATGGAAGTTGTATCGATGGATTGTTTTCATGATAAAGAATTGGAACATGCCTATATCATGGGAATTCGTCAAACATTAAGCGAACGCAATGCCATTCTTTCGTTCGATCAGATTATTGAAGAATTAGTTCCTAATCAAACACTTTCAGCTTCTAAAATTAATTCATCAGATTTCATTAAAATACCTCTCTGGGATTTCCCTCCTCTGATTGGTTTAACATACGAACAAATAAAATATACAAGAGAAAACCTCCAGGCTTCATTTGCACAATTCAAAATAGAATTGACTGAACTTTCAGACCAAATCTTCAACCTCAGTTTTAATACCGAAAACCTGCCTCAAATAAAACAATTGTGCAACGAAAAGATAATTCCACTTATATCGCCTGTGCAGCAAGCTATTGACGAAAGTATTTACATTAGTAGAAACAAAAATCAATTGCCCAAGAAATTCAATCTTCGATTTTGTTTAGGCATTGCATCAGCCGAAACCATTATCAATTTTTATGAAAAAACAGAAGTCCTATTACCCTATGTAACAAGCGAAATAAAAGACCAAACCGGCAAACATATTGATTTGAAATCGAGTCATATTTTTGTTTATTGTGAAATAGAAGAAATGGACGAACTTCAACAATTAATAAAATCAACTGTTAAAATTGATATGAAGGTAAAATAATGTATTAGCCCCTTTATTAATCAGATATATGGATGGATACTAACTTGAGTACTTATTTATGTCTAAGGTCAATCAATCCTATAATTCAACTTACCTAATTATCATATTAGCACATTAGCACATCAGCATATCATCACATCAGCATATTAGCAAATTAATCACTTCTTCAACCTGTCTTTAAATAATTTTTCAAACTTCTCCAGCTTTGGTTGAATCACCATTCGGCAATATCCCTGTGATTTATTGTTCTGATAATAATGTTGATGAGCATTTTCAGCCTTATAGAAAACAGTGAATTTTTCAATTTTCGTCACGATAGGTTTATCATAAACTTTCAATTCGGTCATTTGATTGATGATGCTTTGAGCCATATTTTTCTGTTCCTCATTATGATAAAAAATCACCGAACGATATTGAGTTCCCATATCTGCCCCCTGTCTGTTAAGTTGAGTGGGGTCATGAACCGTAAAAAACACTTTGAAAATCTCATCCAAATTCGTAATATTTTTATCAAAAACAATACGAACCACTTCGGCATGATGGGTAGTTCCTGAACATACAGCTTCATAAGTGGGATTTAGCATTTCCCCTCCCGAAAAACCCGATTCAACAGAAATCACGCCATTCAGATTTTCATAAACAGCCTCAACACACCAATAACATCCTCCGCCTAATGTAATTGTGTCGATATTTTGATTTGAAACTTTATTCAAAACATTGTCCTCCTGAAATTCGAGTGCAATTGAATTCATGCAATAACGTTTGCCGGTTGGTTTGGGTCCGTCATCAAACAAATGTCCTAAATGTCCCTCACATCTACCACAAAGAGCTTCTGTACGTTGCATGCCATAAGTGTTGTCAGGCTTATAAATCACACTTTTCTCATTTATTTGTTCAAAAAAACTTGGCCAACCACAACTGCTCGCAAACTTTGCATCAGAACGAAACAAAGGATTGCCACATGCAGCACAATAATAAGTTCCTTTGCCAATAGAATTCCAATATTTTCCGGTAAAAGCCCTTTCAGTTTCTTTGTGCCTCGAAACTTCATAAAGTTCGGGGCTTAAAATCTTTTTCCATTCAGCATCACGGAGATTTAATTTAGAAGTATCAGTATGAGAGTAATAAGGATTATCTGGCTTTTTGTTTTCTGTTTCCATGATTGAGGTATTATTTTTCTTTTCATTGTTCATCGATTGACCACACGAATTAAACAGTATCGCGCTATTGACAACCAACATTGCCATTGCCAATCTTTTATTTATTAATCTGTTGAAATTATAATTAAGCATATTGTTTTAAATTCACTTATACAACAAGTAATAAAAGTAAAAGTTTTGCAATTGGGAAATATAATTCAATTATCCAAAAGGTTTTGAGTATTCTTTGAAATCAATTAATAAAATAGCTCTACTCCTACCCTTATCCCTTTTTCATAAGTTAAAATAAATAATAAATACCAGTATTTCAAATAGTAATGCTTCAATATATCCAAAATAAGCAACAAAAAATACTTCAACATGAGGAGTATTGACTCCGTCGTGAGGAAGAATTAGTCCTCTTGAAGTAAGAATTAGTCCTTCTGGGGGAAGAATTACTCCTCCGTGAGGAAGAATTAGTCCTCCGTGAGGAAGAATTAATCCTCGTAAAGGAAGAACTAGTACTCCTTGTGGAAGAATTACTCCTCAGTATAGGAAGAGTTAGTCCTCCTTGAGGAAAAATTACTCCTCATAAAGGAAGAATTACTCCTCGTCAAGGAAGAAATAGTCCTCCTTGAGGAAGAATTAGTCTGGCTTTAGGAAGAATTAGTCTGGCTTTAGGACTATTTTGATACTATAAGTTGAATACTTTTCTCACTTAAATAACCCACTCTATTAAGCTTATTATTCAATGATATTTCATTAAAAAATTGGCTTAACAAAATTTATGAAGCAAGTAAAGCGAATTTTTCTAAATTTGCACAATTAAAATTAAGACCATGTTGACTCATTCGGAAAAGTTTACCGGCGAAGGCTTGACCTATGATGATGTATTGCTAATTCCCTCTTACAGTGAAGTTTTACCTCGTGAGGTCAGCATTGCATCAAAATTCACCCGAAATATACAAATCAATATCCCAATTGTTTCAGCTGCAATGGATACTGTTACTGAATCGGCTATGGCTATTGCTATGGCTCAGGAAGGTGGCATTGGAGTGTTGCATAAAAATATGACCATAGAAAGTCAGGCAAACGAAGTACGAAAGGTGAAAAGAGCCGAAAATGGCATGATTATCGACCCTGTTACCATTATTTCCACCTCCAAAGTTGAAGATGCCTTGGCATTAATGAAAGAACACAAAATTGGTGGAATCCCTGTGGTTGATAATAAGAATGCTCTTGTTGGAATTGTCACTAATCGCGATTTGCGTTTCGAACGCAACCTTGAGCGTCCTATTACCGAAGTAATGACAAAAAAAGTTATTACAACAACCGAATTTACGGATTTCGAAAAAGCTGCCGACATACTTCAACAATATCGTATAGAAAAATTACCTGTCGTTGATAAAGATTTGAAACTTATTGGTTTAATTACCTACAAGGATATTATCAAAATAAAATCACGTCCTAATTCTTGTAAAGATACTCGTGGCAGACTTAGAGTTGCCGCAGCTGTAGGTGTGACTTCCGATACTTTTTTACGAATCGAAGCACTAGTTTCAATGGGTGTTGATGCAATTGTGGTTGATACTGCCCACGGTCATTCTAAAGGGGTCATCACCATGGTGAAAGAAATCAAAAAGAAGTTCCCTCAGATTGATTTGGTTGTTGGAAATATTGCTACTTCTGAAGCAGCCATAGCTTTAGTAAAAGCTGGTGCTGATGGAGTTAAGGTAGGCATTGGTCCTGGTTCAATATGCACAACGCGTATAATTGCCGGAATAGGGATTCCGCAATTATCAGCCATCTGGAATGTATCAACTGCATTAAAAGGAACAGGAATTCCAATCATCGCAGATGGAGGTATTCGCTATACGGGCGATATTGTAAAAGCTCTTGCAGGTGGAGCACATTCCATAATGGCAGGATCTCTTTTTGCCGGAGTTGACGAATCTCCGGGTGAAACAATAATATTTGAAGGAAGAAAATTTAAAACCTATCGTGGAATGGGTTCAATAGAAGCCATGCAATTGGGTTCGAAAGATCGATATTTTCAAGATATGGAAGATGATATTAAAAAACTTGTTCCAGAAGGAATCGTTGGAAGAGTGCCTTATAAAGGCTCCCTTTCAGAAGTAATTCTCCAAATGGTTGGTGGGTTAAGATCAGGAATGGGTTATACCGGTTCTGAAAATATTGAAAAACTGCAGAAAGCTAAATTTATTAAAATAACTCAAGCAGGTGTTACCGAAAGTCATCCTCATGACATTACCATCACCAGCGAAGCACCAAATTACAGTCGTTAAAATTAAATAAAACAATAAATACTTTGATGAATATGAAACTAAGCATTCGAAACCTTGTGACCATAATCTTAATTTTTGGATCATTGTCTGTTTTCTCACAAAACAGTGACCCTGTGATTCTGACAATTGGAAAAGACAAGATTAAAAAATCTGAATTTATCAACATCTACAAAAAAAATAATCAAACAACCAACACCGACCAAAAATCACTTGAAGAATACATGGAATTGTTTATCAATTTTAAACTAAAAGTGATGGAAGCACAAGAACTTGGTTTAGATACCCTGACTTCTTTTACAACTGAATTGGAAGGTTATCGTAAACAATTGGCTCAACCTTATCTTGTTGATAAAGATGTGAGCGAAGCATTGATGCAGGAAGCATACTCACACTTAAAAAGTGATATACGGGCAAGCCATGTATTAATTAAACTAAAACCGAACGCCCCACCAGCTGATACATTGATTGCTTATAAAAAAATAATGGATATTCGTAAAAGATTACTTGCAGGAGAAGACTTTGCTAAAGTGGCATCTGAACTATCTGACGATCCATCAGCAAGAGATCAAAAAGCAACTGAAAGTCGTCCATTTGTTAAAGGAAATGGTGGTGATTTGGGTTATTTTACAGCCTTCGATATGGTTTATCCATTCGAATGTGCAGCATTTGAAACTAAATTAGGTGATATTTCAGCTCCTTTCAGAACTGATTATGGCTATCATATTATGAAAGTTACAGATAAAAAAGAGGCAATGGGAAAAATTCAGGTGGCACATATTTTAGTCTTAGTTCCTGCTGATTCTTCCTCTGAATTTTTAAATAAGATGAAACTTCGTATTGACTCTGCTTATGCTAAAATTAAATCAGGTTCAAAATGGGAAGACATTGTGAATGAATACTCTGATGATAAAGGATCGGCACCTAAAGGTGGAACTTTACCTTGGTTTGGCGTAAATCGCATGGTGCCTGATTTTATTGCAGCTATAAGTAAGTTGAAAGAAAAAGGTGATATATCTGTTCCTTTTAAAACCCAATATGGTTGGCATATTATTAAACTTATCGACAGAAAACCTATTGGTGCATTTGATGATGTAAAATCCGACCTAAAGGTTAAAATCACACGCGACCAACGCTCTAATAAATCAAAAGAATCTTTAGTTGCCAAAGTAAAAGTGGAAGCTCAATTCAAGGAAATTCCTTATGCAAAAGAAGCTTTTTATAAAGTAGTAACTGATAGTGTTTTTGCAAATAAATGGAAACTCGAAGAAGCATCATCTTTAAAAGGTGATTTATTCATTATTGGAAATAAAACCTATACTCAACCTGATTTTGCTAATTATCTTTATAAAAATCAGGGTAAAAAAGGTGAAACGATACCTGAACATGTGGATGCAAGTTACAAATCATTTGTTGATGATGCATGTATTGCTTATGAAGACAATCATTTATCTGATAAATATTCTGAATTCAAATCTTTGATGAAAGAATACCGTGAAGGTATTTTATTGTTTGACCTCACTGATCAAAAAGTTTGGTCTAAAGCGATTAAAGACAGTATTGGCTTAGAGAATTTTTACAATAAAAATAAAGCTCAATATATGTGGACTGATCGAATTGATGCTTCATTATATACTTGTGCCAATGATGATATTGCAAAGAAAACCCGTAAATTGGTTGAAAAAGCAGCAAAGAAAAATTGGTCTGATAAAGATATCTCAGATGAAATCAATAAGAATGCTCCAAAAAATCTTAAAATCACTTCAGGAAAATATACTAAAACTGACAATGCAACGATTGATAAATTTGAATGGAAAGTTGGAATAAGTGATAACATTAAACAAGACTCATCTATCCTATTTATTAATATTCGTAAGATTCTGGCTCCTGAGCCAAAATCTCTTGTTGATGCAAAAGGTTTGATTACTGCAGATTATCAGAATTTCCTCGAAAAAGAGTGGATTGCACAACTTCGTTCAAAATATCCTATTGTTGTCAATAAAGAAGTGTTGAATTCTATCAAATAAGCTCCAACATCTGAAATATATCCTTCAACATATAATATTGTTTTCCATTGCATTTCTTTTGCTTGCATCGGCTTGTTCATCAAAAAAATCTAATGATGTAGTTGCACGTGTAAACAATTCTACTCTTTACCATTCTGATATTGAAGGAATCGTCCCTCAAGGAACTTCTTCTATTGATAGTATTTTACTAATTAAAAATTATATTCAAAGTTGGATTGAAGAGAGTTTGTTCCTTCAAAATGCGGAAAGTATGCTTAGTAACTCCGAGATGGACTTTTCAAAGCAGCTTGAAGACTATAAAAACTCACTTATATCCCATAAATATGAGGAAAAACTTATTAATGAAAAACTTGATACCATAATCACTGATAAGCAAATTGAAGAGTACTTCTCCAAGAATCAAGATAATTTTGAGTTGAGAAGCAATATTGTTAAGGTAAATTTCGTTAAGCTTATGCTTAATTCGCCAGTGAAAGCTAAAGCGAAGAATTTACTTATACAAAGCAAATCAAAGCAACAAAAATTAACAGCAGAAAAGTTTTTTAAAGAAAATGCAGTGAATTATTTTATTGATGATAACACTTGGCTATTGTTTGATGATATTCTGAAAGAAATTCCAATTGTTACCTATAATAAGGAAGAATATCTGAAGAATCATCCCATTATAGAAACCAGTGATTCAACTTTCTATTATATTGTTGTCATCAAAGATTTTAAAAGTAAAGAAGGAACATCCCCACTTGATTTTGAAAGAGACAATATTCGCCAAATAATACTATGTAAGCGTAAAACTGATATCATTAATAGCTTCAAGAAGCAAATTTATAAACAAGCCGCAGAAAAAAATAAAATTGAAATTTTTTAATTTATACCTCAAACTTTAATGAAATACCTAATAAAATTAATCACCTTACTCATAGTACTTACATTTCCATTTCACCTTTATTCGCAGGAAAAGGTAATTGATCAGGTGGTGGCTGTGGTGGGTAACAATAATATTAAATTATCGGATATTGAAATGCAATATTCACAATATCAATTGCAGAATCCAAGTGAAGGAGGGGCTGAAGTTAAGTGCGAGATTTTGGAAAACCTTTTATTCATGAAGCTTTTGTTGCATCAGGCTGAAATGGATAGTTTGGTTGTAAAAGATGAAATGGTTCAAGACAGAATGAACCGTAATTTGCGCTATTTTATTAGTCAAATAGGTTCGAAAGAAAAGCTTGAAGAATATTATCATAAATCTATAGCTGAAATTAAAGAGGAAATGTTCGAACAAATTCGCAAACAACTCTTATCAGAAATGATGCAAAACAAGATAACTGAAAAAATCACCATCACACCAAGTGAGGTAAAGCAATTTTATAAGAATATTAATCAGGACAGCTTGCCTTTGGTTGAATCAGAATTTCAGATAGGTCAGATTGTTAAACAACCTGTAATCACTGAAGGATCGAAAACTTTAGCAAAAGAAAAGATAAATGGTTTGTATGATAGAATTAAAAAGGGAGAAAATTTTGCTGCCCTAGCTACACTTTATTCAGATGATATCGAATCTGCTAAAAAGGGTGGCGAATTGGGAATGTTTACCCGTGGTGAAATGTTGCCCGAATTTGAAGCAGCAGCTTTTACTCTTAAAGCGGTAAATGATATTTCTCCTGTTATTAAAACAAAAGAGGGTTATCATGTGTTACAACTGATTGAAAGAAGAGGAGAATACGTAAATGCGAGACATATTCTTATTCGTCCTAAAGTTACTGAAGAAGATTTGCAGAAAGCAAAGACTTCTTTGGATAGTATTTATTTACTCATCAATAATCCACTAAAATTTGAAGATATAGCTATCAAGTATTCTGATGACCCAAATAAATACAATGGAGGAATGATGATAAACACTTATTCAGGTTCTACTAAATTCTTAGCTAAAGAAATTGACCAAACTGCATTTTTTATTGTGGACAAACTAAAACAAGGTGAATTCTCGAAACCTGTTCCGATGCAAACCGAAGACAGAAATCAGGCTTATAGAATATTATATTTGAAATTAAGGACAAAACCTCATAAGGCTAACTTGATTGATGACTACGATAGGATTCAAACTGCAGCCCTTGAAAACAAAAAGCAAAAAGCCATAAGTGATTGGATTAAAGACAAAATCAATCTAACTTATATTACAATTAACGGAGATTATAAAAAATGTAAATTTGCTCATACCTGGGTAAAATAAATTTAAAACTATTCAAAAAATGAAATCATATTCAAACGACGTTGAAGCTATTGATGGGTTAAAGAATTCGTATAACATCTTTAGCAAAGAAGTCGCAAAAGTAATTGTCGGACAAGACAAAATTGTTCGTGATATCTTTATATCAATTCTTTGCAGAAGTCACTGCTTGCTGATTGGAGTGCCTGGTTTAGCCAAGACTTTGATGATAAACACTATTTCAAGTGCATTAGATTTGAAATATAGCCGAATTCAGTTCACACCTGACCTTATGCCTTCTGATATTATAGGTACAGAAATTCTGGATGAAACCCGCAAGTTTAAGTTTGTTAAAGGTCCTGTTTTTGCTAATATCATTCTGGCGGATGAAATTAACAGAACTCCCCCTAAAACGCAATCCGCACTTTTAGAAGCCATGCAGGAAAAAACCATCACCGTTTCAGGAGCAAAATATACGCTGGAAGAACCTTTTTTCGTGCTTGCCACACAGAACCCTATCGAACAAGAAGGAACCTATCCCCTACCTGAAGCTCAACTCGACCGCTTTATGTTTAGTTTGTGGTTAGATTATCCCACTTTTGAACAAGAACTTCAAATTGTGAAAACTACAACGTCACAACAATTTCTAAATCCGGAAATTGCACTTCATCGCGATGATATTTTATTTTTTCAGCAATTAATGCTGAAGATTCCTGTTCCTGAAGCAGTATACCAATACGCAGTAAAATTAATTTCGATGACACGTCCGGGAAACAGCAATTCGCACAAATGGGCTAATGATTATATTTCGTGGGGTGCCGGTCCAAGAGCTTCTCAGTTTTTAATTTTAGGTGCAAAAAGTCATGCTGCTATTATGGGTAAATATGCTCCTGATATTGAAGACGTGAAAGCAGTTGCTTATGCAGTGCTTCAACATCGTATTGTACGTAATTATAAGGCAGAAGCTGAAAATATTACGGTTAACAATATTGTGGAAGAACTCATGAGAAAAGATGCTTTCTGATATTTCGAATAGTTTAAATCTTCTTCGTTCAGATTTGAAAAAAAACATTTTCAGTTCGATTAATTTTACAATCGGACTGATAGTTATTTTATTCATCCCCCTTTATCGTTGGTGGATGCCCTATATAATACTATTTTGGTTAATTTCATGGCTGCTGGAAGGGAATTTCAAAAAAAGGTTTGTTCAACAAAATAGCCTGCTTTCGTGCTGGCTTTTGCCCATTTATTACTCCTTATTAATTATAGGTATGTTCTATACCGAAAATAGGGATGAAGGTTTTTTTGATCTTGAAGAAAAATTAAGCTTGTTATTGTTTCCTTTATTAATTGCAGGTGTGAGTAATATATATCGAAAGCACATTCATATTGCTTTACTTGTTTTTGTTATTTCAAATGTATTGGCTTCTTTCATTTGCTTGGGAAGTGCATTTTATAATACAATAACTCATGCCGTGGATGAAAGTGGTGCAGGATTTTTTTATTACGAAAACCTTTCTGTTTTTCATCATCCCTCGTATTTTTCGATGTATTTGTGTTTCTCGTTATGTATCTTGTTTTATTTTATTGAAAAGAAAATTTTCCTTTCAAAAAAAAAGCATTCATTTATTACGCTTGCTTTGATGCTGATTCATTTGGTGATGATTTATCTGCTCTCTTCAAAAGCCGGCTTAATTGCTTTGATCGTTATGTTATTGTGGTGGTCGTTTAGGTTTATTAGTGCCTACTCGAATAAATGGCTTTCGATAAGCACTTTTGTTATTATTTTCGGCATAGTTTTCTATTTTCTTTCAACCAATTATAGAGTAAAAGTGATTTGGAACCAAATAAAGAATACTTCTCTCGAAAGCAGTGCAAGCGGGCAAGGCGACGAAAGGTTATTGATGTGGATGGCTTCGGTTGAGGTGATTAAAGACAACTTTTGGTTAGGAACAGGAACAGGGGATGTGAAAACCGAATTGCATAAGGTTTATAGCTCCAGGCAACTCACAGAAGCAACTGAAAAATATCAGAACGTACACAATCAGTATTTTGAAACCTTTGCTACCATTGGCGTTTTTGGCTTCATCCTACTCTTAACTGCCTTGTTGTATTATTTAATTAGTGGCTTTTTCAAATCAAACCTTTTACTTTCGATGTTGATAGGCATTATTATGATTAATTTCATGTTCGAAAGTATGCTGAACACCCAGGCAGGTGTTGTTTTTATTGCCTTTTTCATTCCTTTATTAAGTAATTTCCTTTCAATAAATCATAAAACTCAAAATCATTTACTTTTGCAAACCTAAATTCAAAACCTTATGAAAAAAATATTTTTGTTTTCAATATTAATTAGCTTCATCAGTATGACTCAAATTTCATCTCAAACTATTAAATATCCTAAAACCAAAAAGCTTGAAACACAAGAAGACTTTTTCGGTACAAAAGTTATCGACAATTTCCGCTGGCTTGAAGATGATAATTCGGCAGAGACTGCTCAATGGGTGGTTGAGCAAAACAAAGTTACGAGCGAATATCTCGACAAAATTCCTTTCAGAGAAGATATTAAGAAAAGACTGACCCAATTATGGGAATATCCAAAATATAGTGTTCCGTTTAAGAAAGGTAATCGCTATTTTTTCTATTATAACAGAGGTACACAAAATCAAAGCGTTTTGTATGTGCAAGAAGATCTGAAAGCAAGTCCGAAAATACTGCTCGACCCCAATGCTTTATCAGAAGATGGCACCGTTTCGTTGGGAAGTGTTTCTGTTTCGCACGATGGGAAGTACCTTGCTTATGAAATATCACATTCGGGTTCTGACTGGAGCGAAATTCATGTTAAGGAAATTGCAAACGGAAATGTGTTGAAAGATGAGCTGAAGTGGGTGAAATTTTCGGGAATTGCATGGCAGGGCGATGGATTTTACTATAGTCGCTACGATGCTCCTGAAAAAGGGAAAGAACTATCGAAGAAAAATGAATTCCATAAAGTATATTTTCATAAGCTTAACAGCCTGCAAAACAGCGATAAACTTATTTACGAAAATAAAATGTTCCCTTTGCGCAACTATAGTGCACAAACCACCGAAGATGAAAGATTTTTGTTGTTGTACGAAACCGAATCGACCAGTGGAAACTCCTTATATTGTAAGAATCTTCTGAAAAAAGATAAAGATTTTAGTTTAATTGCCAAAGGTTTTGAAAATGAATATGGGGTGATTGACAATATTGAAGATAAACTCTTAGTAAGCACAAACTTTAATGCTCCCCGCAAGCAACTCGTTATAATCGACCCCTCAAAACCTGCTTCCGACCAATGGAAAACGATTATTCCACAACGCGACGAAGTGTTAGAATCGATTGAATTGGTAGGTGAAAAAATTATTGCAACCTATATGAAAGATGCCTACAGTAAGGCTTTTATTTATGATATTAATGGTAAAATAGAAAGCGAAATTAAATTGCCCTGCATCGGAACCTTGAGTGGATTCAGCGGGAAAAAGGGCGACAATATTGCTTACTATTCTTTTACCTCATTTAATTTTCCGAATATCGTTTATAAATATGATGTAAGTTCCGGAAAGTCGGATGTGTGTTTCGAATCGAAAATCAAGTTTAATTCTGACGAACTTATTACCGAACAAGTCTTTTATCCATCAAAAGATGGTACTAAAATTCCGATGTTTATTGTTCACAAACGTGGCATCCAATTGGATGGCAACAATCCAACCATGCTATATGGTTACGGTGGTTTTAATATAAGTATCACCCCAAACTTCAGCATTAGTCGTTTGGTTTTTCTTGAAAATGGAGGCGTATATGCGGTTGCCAACATACGCGGTGGTGGCGAATATGGCGAAGATTGGCACAAAGCTGGCACCAAACTGAAGAAACAAAATGTGTTTGATGATTTTGCAGCCGCAGCCGAATATCTGGTTACCAACAGATATACCAATCCCGAAAAACTAGCCATTTCGGGTGGTTCTAATGGAGGTTTGCTGGTTGGAGCTTGCATGACACAACATCCCGATCTTTTTAAAGTGGCGCTACCCGCAGTGGGCGTGATGGACATGCTTCATTATCATAAGTTCACCATTGGATGGGCTTGGAAAGAGGATTATGGCTCAAGCGAAAACAATGTTGAGGAATTTAAAAATCTCTATAGCTACTCCCCTCTTCACAACCTGAAGCCCGGCACAAAATATCCTGCAACCCTTATCACCACTGGCGATCACGACGACAGAGTGGTTCCGGCGCATTCATTTAAGTTTGCTGCTCGATTGCAGGAATGCAATTCAAGCGACCGCCCAACTCTCATTCGCATTGAAACTACAGCCGGACATGGGGCCGGAAAACCCACTTCAAAAGTTATTGACGAAATGACGGA
>JBAWXL010000114.1:0-13458 GCA_037144095.1 Bacteroidota bacterium | reverse complement strand
AAAAGCTCAATCGTTGAAAATCAACTGATTGAGCTTTTACGGGTACCCAGAGCCGTTCTACTTATATGGATTTTGATTACATTTAATTTTATTTATAATTGCTGTATGTCAGCCACTTATAAAGTAATTATCGAATATGATAGAAATTATTTATAAACAAAAGTAGAAAATGTTTCAGTAATGTTTCAGTAATTCAGAGTTGTTTTGTATGTTTGTAACTCTATTTTAATTCATACAAACATGGCAACAACATTCAATTTAGAGTTGAATAATAAACCCTCTCGCAAAAATACATATAATATTTTACTTCGCATCACACAGGATAGGAAGCATAAAAGAATTAAATCCACTATCGAGTTAAGAAGCCCCAAAGATTATAATCCTAAAGCAAAATATGGGAACTGGATTAGAACCTCTGAACCGAATCATAAAGTATGGAATGCTGTGCTTGCAGCAGAAATTGAAGAAGCTAAAAGCACCTACAGAGATTTAAAGGAGAAAGGACTTGCCACATCCGAGTTAATCAAAAGCACAATGAAAGACATGGAGATTTCAGCTTCATTCTTGCAGTATGCAAAAGATAGGACAAAAGATATTTTAAACGAGGGTGGTCACCGAAATTACAAAAAATACAACGGCTTTTGTAATAAATTGGAGGGCTTTTTAAAATCCACCAGAAAAAAGGATTTATTGTTTGTCGAAGTTACCACTTCATTTTTATCGAAATTTGAAGCATATCTTCACACACTCAAAAATGAAAGGATTCCTGAAGCAAAATTGCACCCCAATACTATTGCAATTAATCTAAATATCTTCAAATCCATAGTTAATAGAGCAATAGAAATTGACAAGTTTTTAAAACCTGAACAAAACCCGTTTTTGGGCTATAAGTACGAAAGAGAAGTAAGCACGACCAAAGAAAAACTGAATGAAGCCGAAATAAAATTAATTGAAGAGCTTAATCTAAAAGAAAATAGTCTGGTATGGCATTGCCGTAATTATTTCTTGTTTTCGTTTTATTTAGCCGGAATACGGGCTGGTGATTTAATTCAGCTTAGATGGTGTAATATTACTTCTGAAGGTAGATTAGAATATCGTATGGCAAAAACCAAAAAAGATAGAAGTATTTATATACACGAAAAAGCGAGAAACATACTCAAACATTATTATACAGAGGGTGTTAAACCAACTAATTATATTTTTCCACTACTTGATAGCAATGCACCCTATGCGCAAGCTGTAACTCCTGAGCAAAAAGCAACTCTAACCCCTGATTTGATTATAAAACTCAATGATATAACTGGTGCAAAAAATTCACTTATCAATAAATATCTTGGGAAAATTGCAGATGAAGCAAAAATAACTAAGCATATTTCAATGCATATTGCCCGGCATAGTTTCGCTAAAATTGCTAAAGATAATAATGTAGATAACAATCACCTCAAAAGCTTACTTGGTCATTCAAATATAAAGATTACTGAAGCATATATGGGAAATTTTGAGACACAGGAGACTGATAATGTTATGGCATCTATTTTTAGTGAGAAGTTGGATAAAAAGAAAAAGTTGCAAGAATTGTTACCTGGTCTTTCAGAAGAGCAAATTATGTCTTTGCTAAAAGAAAATCAAAAATAAATAAGGTTATCCAATATTAAACTAATTATTTATATGATATTAACAACTCGGGATAAATTTAATATGTGTTTTAATGAGCGTATAAAACCCCCAGAACACATTAATAATGTATTTACAAATAAGTATAATAAAACTGATTTTATAAAAATGCTTGAAAACACTCCTTTGAAAGAGTTTTCAACACTATTATATGATTTCTGCTTATCACAAAAACAGACAGAGAGTGATGAAGACTATATTATACCGAAAGACCTTGATATAAAGGATGTTATTGAACTTTCAAAGTCAATAATTTATTTGATGAGTAGCAGTTCACCTGATTTTACAATTTCAATAAAAAGTAATATATTCAAAACAGACTCAGCTACAATTAGTAATCAAATCGTAGTAAAGAACACTTTGAATGCATTGATTCAAGCCTATACCGAACTAAAATTGAATGAAGAACACTTAACTTATGTAGAGGCAAAGGATATTATTACTGGAAACGGCACTCTTGATTTCTCAGATATTGACCACAGCTCTGAAAATGACGTTTCAAAATGGATAAGACATTACATTAATACAAGTCCAGATGTCAAATGGGGACTTGAAAATATGGAAGAGATGATTTATCTTGGTGACCAATTTTTGTATTGTTCTCCTGAAATGATAGTAAAATATGCAACAGAACATACAATCACAAGAGAAGTAACTGTAGATTATCTAAATGAAAAGTTAGCACAGTTTGAAATCAAATCAGGAGCAAAACCCAAAAATGATAAAATATCATCATTTGCTGAAAGGTTATCCAATCTAATAAGATTAGACGAATTTTTAGAACAAACTACGGAAGCTGATATTGAAAGATATCGGATTAAGAATACTCATTATAAGCTAATATATGATGTTATAACTTATTTTGAATTAATCGAATCCTATGAAAACCACGTAAATACGACGACCCCAGTGTCATATGTAAAATCGTTAATTTCTAATTATCGAAAAAATAGAAAGAAACAATATGCCAAAAGAAAGAGATATTATTTGGCAGAGATGACCATTAATGAATTCAAAAAGACTAATCTTTTATTACCATATTACGTTTAGAAACTTCTAATTATCAGTAATGCCCCGATTTATTTTAAATGGAATAAATCGGGGCATTTTTTGTCCAGTTTTATTCCAGTTTTATTCATATACATCTAAATACTAATGCGTTACTTTGCTGTCGAATTTAAAAACAAAAATCAATATATTAATATGAAATCAAATGAAACCAGCCTACAAATGGCAGTAGTTCCACAAAGTTTTCTCGACAAAATTGAAGAGAAAATGGAAAACTTAGAAACTATTCTTCGGAATAAAAGTGAACAGGAAATCAATTCACAATGGATTGAATCAGTAAAAATTCCAAAGCTTTTAGGCATCAGCTTAAAAACATGGCAAACCTACAGAGATAAAAGGTTAATCCCTTTTAGTCAGATAGGAAGTAAGATTTATGTCAAAAGAGAAGACCTTGAGAAATTTATGGAATCACATTATATTGAATCAAAATAGTTATGTACTCAAATTTCAACGATGATACACCTATTGTTTTATTGACAGTAGGTCAACTTAAAGAAATCTTGATTTCACTACAGAAATCAGAAACAATCAATATAATGAACCCTGAAAAAAAGTACGTGTATGGCATAAGTGGTATTGCATCGATTTTTAATTGTAGTATTCCAACAGCAAACCGTATTAAAGCGAGAGGTAAAATCAAAAATGCTATAACCCAAATAGGGAGAAAGATTATTGTTGATGTAGATTTAGCTTTGAAACTTGCTTCACAAAAGGAAGGAGGTCGAAAATGATGTACTTATTAACTCTAACGATTATTCTTTTAATCAATTTATTATATTTGAATTATGGAAAATAAAGGTGAGAATTATTTAGAAATTTGGTCATCTTCTGAAGTTAATCAATCTGAAACCACTTCCAATCAAATTAGTGATTTATCTACAAATACTAATAAAGTTATTGATATTGAGAATAAAAATGAAATTAACTTCCCATTAAATGGTATGCCTAATGTGATATTAGATTGTGTTAATGACTTAAGTGATGTTTATGGAAGTCCGAAAGAATTTTTTTTAATGTCATTTCTCGTTGCTTGTTGTGCAGCAGTTCGCAAAAAAGCAATTTTAGATGATGGTAGGTATAAAAACTATCCTGTTCTTTGGGTTATGCATGTTGCACATTCAGGAGTTGGAAAAACTGAGCCCAATAAAAAAGCATTCAAACCATTAGTTCAAACTAATATTGAGTATTATCGAACATATAAAGAGGAAATTGTAACTTGGAAAAATAAATGCAAGTCTATAAAGAATCCTAATGATTATCCAGTTAAACCAATTTTACATAAGATACTAATTGATGACACAACTCCTGAAGCATTATATCAAGCTCTAAATAATAATTCCGGTTTAACTTTATATTCTGATGAATTTAGCATATGGTTTGATAACATTGGAAGATATGCTAAGAGTGGTGAAGTTGGTCGTTATTTATCTATTTTTGACAATACTACTTTTGATATTTCAAGGACAAGTGACGAACCACATTTGATTGTAGACCCATTATTAAACATTATTGGAGGTATTCAGCCAAATGTATTGTCTGAAACATTAAAAAAACATCAAATGCGAAACAATGGTTTTGCTCAAAGGTTTTTATTTGTATATCCTAAACATGTTGTTAAAAAACATTACTCAACATTAGTCCCTAATCAACTCTTATTGACTAAGTATGATAAATTAATTCGATACTTGAGTGATACCGATTTTGGAACACTTACACTTACTACTGATGCAAAAGCAGAGTTTATCCGTTTTTCAAATGAATTAACGGATAAAGTTAATGATACAAAAAGTGAATATCTCAAATCTTTGTATTCAAAATTTGATATACATTGTTTGCGTATTGCTTTGATTTTGGAACTAATTAAATCATATTCAGACAATCCTGTCAAGCCTATAGAAGTAAGCTTTGATACCATTGTTTATGCTATAGAAATTTGTAGATATTTTATCTACTGTGGATTGAAAGTTGAAAAGCTTGGAAGTGAAAACTATGAAAAAACAGAGATTGACAAAATTTCAGTTGCTAAGTTTCTTGTGAAAGAATGTGGTTACTCACAAAATAGTGTTGCTAAGATTTTAAAAGTAAGCCAACAATATGTAAACAAAGAATTAAAAAAATAATTTGGTTGTAGGTTGTACCTAAAGAACTGCCAAAAGCTTTAAAATCAGCCTATTTGGGTATATACAGCCTACAACCAACAACCTGTTAGTAAGTAATAGTTTATCGTATGAAAAAATCATTATTATGGGAGTGGAAACCGTTCTTCACCCTCTATATTTAATCCTTTGTCAAATATACCGTTATATGCAGAGCTTGTAAATGGCATATCTTGATAAAAATTATACAGTGATATTTCAACTTCGGATTTGTCGGTTTTCTGTTCCAGAGCAGACATAAGTTGATATTCACATACAGTTGTAGGACTTATTTCCATACATCTTGCTAAATCCTGAATAGCTCCAGCAAGGTCATAATGTCGAAATTTAGCCATTCCTCTATCATAATAGCCATTAGCATTAAACCCCGAAGATAATTCAATATAGGAACTGTAATCAGCTATTGCCTCGTCATAATTGTTTAGAAACTCATTCAATCCTGCACGAGTTTGAAAACCATATATATTTTTACTGTCAATAGATAACAGCTTGTTTAATTTTAAAAGTGCATCTTGATAATTTGATTTATCCCCATCAATATAGCAGCTTATCATATAGGCAAATTCATTCTTTGGGTCGTATAAAAGGGCACTTTCAATATCTGATTCAGCTAAGTCAAACTGTTTATTAAAATAATAGTAACTCGCTCTGTTAGAATACGCAACAGAAAAAGCAGGGTCAATGGATATTGCTTTATTGTATTCATATAGAGCACATTCACTTTTATCAGTTCGGTTATTTATTGTACCTTTAAGATTATAAAATAAAGCACAGTCTGGGTTAATATGGATAGCTTTATCTGCGTATAATAATGCCTTATCACATTGTTTTAATTTAAAATATGTGCATGCTAAATAATGATAGGATAAGCTATGAGAAGGATTAAGCTTTAAATAATTTTCAAAAAATAGGATTGCCTGGTAATAATCCTCTTCTTTTTTGGCTTCGCACCTACTTCTGATTTTATTGTAAAAATAAGGGTCTGACTCCATTGTGCTAAAATAGTCAGTCCCGTCATCTTCGATATACAACGAGTTGATTAATATGAAGGCTTGGTTGAAATGGGTTGTATTCATTGGCTTTAATAATTAATCTCCAAAATTAGAAAATTTATTTATCAAATATCCCATTACTCCAACAACCCAAACAATGAAATAAGCTGTTGGAAAAATACCTTCTACAATCCAATAAATAATCGGAAAAATAACTATTCCCGGACTTAAAATAATAGAAAGTATAATACCGAGTGTGCCAAGCCATTTACTCATGGCTAAAAACCAAAAAATAAATGTAAAAATACCTGCTCCCATCCACATTATTAAACCGATTACTTTCCCTGTAGATTTCATAACAATTTTATTTTTTAAATTAATACAAAGTAAATTATTGAAGATTCGATTGCTTTCTCATCTAAAACAACCCCATACAAACAATACAAACCAAGCTATTACTATTATATAACCAATTGGACCAGCTTTCGCTAAAAGTGTCAATGGCCATGTAATACCAATTAAGATAGCTAATATCACATAAATCACTATTGCTGCTATTAACATAAATATATGCTTTTAATTATTTACCTACTCTATTTGGTTTTCGGCTTCCCCATTTTGTTGTATTTGAGATTTGAATCATATTACCATACATTTATATATCTAATTTACTTGCTTTATGTCCTCCAACCCTTCTGTTATCTATTGTAGAAATTCCAAAATAGTAAGACTTATTGGGATTACTATCAAAATATCCAAATTCCAATATGGATACATATATCTCAAAAATCATATTCATTTTTTGAAATTTATATTTTACTTTCTTTTCAAATACATTTTCTGCAATTTTTTGTTTTGTTCCAAAATCGCCTAAATTATTAACAATTTCATCTTTTAGGCTATAAAATGATTCTAAAGTCTGACAAGGTTTGTATCCTGACTTAATTTTTTGAGCAACTATATTAGAAAGAATCTCAGCTATTAATTTTATATCTTTATTTGAACCAGATATAGCTATTTCCTCTGGTTTATTATCTGAATTATAATTAACACTGACGTTACATTCTAATACATCACTGCCAGAATATATTGTAATAATAGACTCTTTTTTATATTTGTCAGCTAATCTATCTATTTCAGATTTAACTACTTTCTTTTTCTGTTGGGAAATGATAGGCATAGAAAATGCTATAAAAGCTAAGAAAATGAATGTGTATTTTTTCATGATATTAAGTGTTTGTATATGTGCAATTTACTAGATGATATTCCTTGCATAATTATGTCTATTTTATCAATAGAAAATTTCAATTATTTAATTTGAATAGAATTGAAAAAATCAACCATTTCCAAATTGCTTGTAGAACTATCACTTAAATACCAACATTCAACAGAAAAGAGTTTATTGGCAACAACAAATGATTTTGAAAACCTTTTCCCAGCTTCACCAGTAGCAGGATTTGTTGCAGTATATGATAGTTGACGAGCTAAATAATTATTAATCGTTGTTTTTACCATTTCGTTATGTGAATTTGAGTACATCAGTTTGCCTTTGCAAAAGTTATCTAACAGAATTGATATTAGTTCTGCTTGTTCAGTGTGTTTTAAGTTTACAAAATTTGAATAGTTTGGTATAACATCATATAATACCATCACCATAAAAAGGCAATAATCTGTTTTTGAAATATATTGCCCAACATTTTTCCCATTACTACTTTTCATATCGTATTTTACCTCTGAAGGGAAAGATACATATACATTATTTCCAACATTCTTTTTCTGCCAAGTCTGTGCTTGTATTGAAAAAGTCAAAAAGAGCAAAGCTAATATGATACTATTTTTTTCCATTTTCGACAAATTTAATCCGTTTAACGTGTATAATAAAATCTAATTTATTCTATTTTAGTTTGACATAAAAATACACATTCCCTATTTTATCATTAATGCCAATACGCATCGAACCATTTTCGTAGAATTTCGCATCGCCGTGTTTGTAGGCATATTCAAAATCAGACGTTAAAACTTTTTCTTTCAAGGTGCTATAGAAACTTGTTGTGGGATTATAAATAATTAAGAATAGTTCGTCATTAAAACCTATAACAAGCCTTTCTTTGCCATATGAACCTGTCTTGATATATGTTTTCATTGTCATGCCATAATCAGTCGATTTTTCAGAAAACGAAAAACCTTTGCTCACTAATTCCCTAACAATTGCCTTTTGGTTTTGAGTTTCAAGAAATGTGTAAATTCGACTTACACTTATTGATTGTGAATATGTAAATGTGCTGAAAAATGTTATCAATATTATAATAGAGTACAATTGAATTTTTTTCATTACGTATTTATTTTTGCAATTTTATTTTGATTCAAAGTTTTTTTGAAATTTACGATACATAGTATTCACCTTTTCTCTATTCTGTGCAGTTAACACAGCACTGAAGAAGTAATTGTTTCTGAAAAACATAATATCTTTTGCAAATAAAATACTACCCTGAGACTGAACCTCGCGTTCAGATGTAATTGCTGTTTGTCCCTGAAATTTTATTTTTGAATAGCTTACTTGTGACGAATTTTTAATTTCTTCTAAATATGCCGGATTATTTTTGTATTTCATTACGCCAATCATATAATACTCCTTATTATTAGCTGACAAAAAAGAATAATTATATGCTTTATTCCCCGAAACAACATTTTGTTCCTTTTTCACATCTTGATAACTTCCATTCAAATTAAAATACGGGGTATGAACTGGATTTTGAGCTGATATTATTAATGCAATTAACAAAAACAACAGCACAAAAGAGTTTGTTTTGTAGTGATTCAGACTTTTAATGTCAATATTCGTCTTGGTTAATGGGAATAATGTTTTGATTTTCATATATGTATGTTTTTTAGATTATTTAGAACTGCTAAAATAAAATGATTATTCGCTTACATTCGACATCCTTTAATAAATAAATACCCTAATATAAAAGGGATAAAATACCAAAATAAGTTACTAATTGATTTTGTTCCTTCTTTGATTGAGCCTTTAAATTCGTCTAAAATGCTTTCCACTATTTCTTTGGCTTGTTTTTTTGCATTTTGCATCCATTTATTGAGAATCTCATCATTTGATTCAAAATTAACATTTTCTCCATAGTCTTTATCTTGACTTTCACTTTGGTCTGCTATATCAGATTTTTTATAAGATTGATATTGTTTAAAAAGCTGGTACTGTATGTTATATCTATCTCTTGCTTCAGAATCTTTTAAAATTAAATATGCTTCGTTTATTAACTGCATTTGAATAGTGGTGTCAGTATCTAAATTTTTGTCTGGATGCCATTTAAATGCCAATCTGTTAAATGCAGATTTTATTTCTTGAGGTGTTGCATTTTCCTCTATTTCAAGAATTTGGTAGTAATTACTAAACATATATTATAGTGTTTTGTCCAGTTTCTCCTTATCATCAGAACTTTCAATTTTTTCATTATTTGGTTTATATCTCCAAATCCCTATTAAACCACCTACAAATAATATCCAGAATACTATTCCTGAAGGTAAAAACACCATTTGATTTGGTGCAAACACAGCTTTTATCATTCCACTTAATATCAAACTCAGAATAAGTAGCACGAATGACAGTAAAATTTTAATCAATATTCTCATTGCATTTATTTTTTTAATCTATTTCATTTTGAAAGTGTCAGAAAATGAGACAGTTGGTTAATAATCTATTTGACTTTTGGACATAAAAAAGGCGTGGAACTAAACCAATTCCGAAGTTGAGGCACCGCCAAGTACCTATGCTCGAAAATAAGAATAGCCCACGCCTTAGGCGTGAGCGTATTACTTATTATTCAACGAGCATATTTAAAAATTGGCGGTTTTCAACTTCTGCGAATAAAAAGCTAACGCTTACAATATGTATAGATAATTAATGCTGATTTGTCACTACAAATTGCAAAAATCATAATATGCAAAAGTATAAAATTGTTTTCAAATATAAAGCGGTTCAGATTTGCTATATGGCAAATTGTTTATAAAATTTTTGAACACAAAATTTTTCTGAGAAAAAAACGAATGTCTTTTCTACCCAGATTCACTGCACCGACTTGTCTTGGTTGGGAAAATATCCCCGTGCCCTAAATAGAAATTGGTTTTTTCAGGCGGAAATTATTAATGAACTTCTGTTTCTTGACCTAAAAAAGCTGAATTTATTGAAGGTGAAAAATCAACTCAAAAATTTTATCAAAATGGTAACTATCGTAAATTACAAAGAAAGACAGAGAGAAGATGGAACTTCTTTTTATGTTTTGGAGATTCAGGGTGGAATTGACTTAGTAATGAGCCAAACCACAGGTCAGTTTTATGCTACGTCAAAACGTGCATATTTATCATGTACTTTTAATGCTCTTACTTGTGAAACATTATTGGGTACAAAAATTCCAGGTGCAATTGAAAAACAACCATGTGAACCTTATGATTATCTGGTGAAAGAAACCGGAGAAACCGTAACTTTAAGTCACAGATGGATTTACACACCTGAAGCAGTGGCAGATTTGCAGCAAAAACAGAGCAACAAAGAAGCTTTGTTTATGTCAGTGGATTCATTCCAAAAAGCACCTGCATTTGAACACCAATTTGCCAATTAAGCAATTTGTTCTCTTGGTTTAGGTTAGCCCATTTTGGGTTAGCCTGTAACCAAGAGGACAATTTATTTTTTTATTATGAAAGTAGCTGAAATAAAAATTTCGTATGTGAACAAGAATCCCACAAAAACGAAAATTGTCAGTAGTAACGATGCATATAACCTTATTTTAGACCATTGGGATAGTTATTCAATTGAGTTATTGGAGGAAGTGAAAATTATTCTTTTGAATAATGCCAATGTGGTTTTAGGTGTACATGAATTATCAAAAGGTGGTATTACACAGTGTACAATTGATTTGAAAATTATTTTATGCATAGCATTGAAGTGTTTGGCTACTGCAATAATTATTGTGCATAATCACCCTTCAGGAACATTACACCCCAGTGATAACGACATTTCAATAACCACTAAACTACGAAAAGCTTGTGATTTAGTGGAGATTAAATTGTTAGACCACTTGATAATATCTAATCGTGGATATATCAGTTTAGCTGATAATGGAAATATGTGAGCGTGTCAATATGTGTGGTAAAATGAGCATTTGAACTTATTGTAGAATCTACAATATTTCAATAATATAGCTTTTTCTTGTTTTTTGTCAGTTTTAAAATTCCACAAGAAAGCAAAGCTTATTGAAATAAATGCTTATAAATAATCAATTTTGAAAAGGTATATATCATTATGGATGTATGCTTTTTTTATTTTGTACGAATCAGTTCATTTTAAACTGATATATTTAAATAATAATCTTAAACAAATTTCAATTTAAAATTATGCAACTTAGAACAAGTGAAAGAAAAAAAGCCAAAATTAAAATGGCTCTTCAAGGTGCAGCAGGTAGTGGCAAAACATATTCAAGTTTACTACTTGCTTTTGGTCTTACAAATGACTGGAATAAAATTGCAGTTATTGACTCTGAAAATGGTTCATCAGATTTATACGCCCACTTAGGGTCTTATAATGTCTTGAGCTTAAATCAGGAGTTTTCTCCTGAAAAATATATCGAAGCAATTGAAGTCTGTGAAAAGGCTGGAATGGAAGTAATCATTATTGATTCTATATCTCATGCTTGGGATTATTTATTAGATGTGCATGCAAATATGCCAGGTAACACTTTCACCTCATGGGGCAAAATCACACCGAGGCAGAATTCATACATCCAGAGAATTTTACAGAGTAAATGTCATGTAATAGCTACTATGAGAACTAAGCAGGATTATGTCTTGTCTGAGAAAAATGGTAAGATGGTTCCTGAAAAAGTAGGTCTTAAAAGTCAACAACGCGATGGAGTAGACTATGAATTCACGCTGGTATTCGATGTTGATATTAAGCATTATGCTTCCGCAAGCAAGGATAGGACAGGATTATTTATGGGTAAACCAGATTTCATAATTAATCAATTTACTGGCAAGAAAATTCTTGATTGGTGCAATAGCGGAACAACTTTGGAGCAAATCAAAGAGAACATTGCTAAGGCAAATGACATTGAGGAGCTTCGTGTAATCCTGAAAAATCACCCCGAACACAAAGATGTTTTAGAACCGCTAGCAATAGCGAGAAATCAGATGTTATCAATCAGTATCAACTCTACAAAAATTTCACAAAATGGAAACAGCAATACAGCTAAACCAAGTTAGACCAAAACAAATTAATCAATCAGATTTTGTACGTTTTGAAAGTTCAATAAACACTGAAAATGCGCCTTTTGAGGTTTTGGAAACCAAACCATTAGTATCAGAAAATAAGCCTCATAGAAATCATTTTATTGAAGCTAACACAACAGAAGTAAGTTTAACACACTTACAGAGTGATTGTGTTGTACCTGTTTTTTCAAAAGACAATGAAATAACTATCAGCCATAGCAATTTCATTCAAACGGTGCAGGAAGCAGCAAACAAGTTCTTTTTTGGTGAAACTATTGATACACCTGAAGTCAGAGTAAGCCACATTGTAAAAGGCAGGACTCCAGATGCTATTTATAAACCAGTGAATGAGTTGTTGGAATCTGAAAAAACAATTTTTTATGAAAGAATGGCATTCTGTTTTGAAATTCCAACTATTTACGAAGATTTTAATGGTAACAGATTAAATCTGACTATTGGTGGTGTTCGGGCTTATAATCATGAAAATCTGTACAGTAAAAAATCAAGTGAAAAATTCAAAGTTTTTATTGGCTTCAAAAATTTGGTGTGCTGCAATATGTGCATATCTACCGATGGTTTTAAAACAGAAATAAAGGCTATGAGCGTTCATGATTTAACCAAAGCAGTAATTGCACTTTTTGAACAATATAATCCTGCAAAACAACTCCATTTGATGTCAGCATTGAAAGATTCATATCTTACAGAGCACCAATTTGCTCAGCTTGTTGGTAAAACTAAATTGTATAACTGCCTACCTCCGGCAAAGAGAAAATTATTACCAAATCTTGATTTTACCGATACCCATATAAATATGGTTGCAAAATCCTATTATTCGGATGAAAATTTTGCAAAAGATGATTTTTCTGGTGATATTAATTTGTGGAAAGTATATAATTTATTTACTGGCGCAAATAAGAGCAGTTACATTGATAACTTTTTAGATAGGTCTGTCAATGCAACTGAGTTGATTCAGGGAATAAATAGTGCATTGTATGGAGACAACAGCTACAAATGGTTTATAGAATAATTCTCAATAAAAACTCAAAATGAACAAAAATATTCAATGGTATTTACCATGCCATTGATATTTTTGAGTTGAGTGGGGGTTGCTATTTTTAGTAACCCCCTTATTGTTTTATATTCTGACATTATATATCGAAAATGTTTCAGTAGTGTTTCAGTAGATAAACAAAAAACCTCGATAACATGCTCATTTAAAGAGTTTTATCGAGGTTTAAAAGTACCCAGAGCCGGGATCGAACCGGCATGGAAGTGAATCCACTGGTGTTTGA
>JBAWXL010000113.1:0-13488 GCA_037144095.1 Bacteroidota bacterium | reverse complement strand
CTTGGAGTGATACTTATTATAAATTGGGTCTCATTCAATTAGGTTTATTGGGAAGTGCACAAATTAACGATTCTGCAGCTTTTCTGAATGCTAAGAATCAGTTTGGAAGTCTTGCTTATGCCGGTAAAGCGTATGATATTATTAATGCAAATGCCGTTGCTTCGGAAAAGAAAATGCCTAATAATTGGAATACAACTACCAGGAATGCTCCTTTGAATTTTAGTCAGAGTTTTTCCATAGGAAATCAAACCAGATTATTTGGCAAAACCTTAGGCTATATAGTTGGATTCAGATATTCAAGCTCAACACAATATGATCCAAATTCTATTAGAAATGATTATCAGTATGAATTAAATCTACCTGATTCAACAATAAGTAAGTTTTCGAAATATCAAAGAATTAGCAAGGAAACTAACGGATGGAGCGCGTTGATAAAATTGGCATATAAACTTAACAAAAATAATAATCTATCATTTCTTTTTATGCCTAATTTAATTGGGACAAATAACGTAAGAGATGGCGAATATGTGGTGCCTGCTTCAAATGATCCAACCAATAATCCTCATTTGCTCACTTTTTCTAAATATCAGTTTTATGAATCAAGAAAACAATTTGTTTATCAATTAAAAACTGAACAATTTTTCCCTAAGCAAAAGATAAAAGTTGAGCTAAATGCTTCATATACTAATGGAAAGAGTAATGCTCCCGATTCGAAAAATATTACTTTGCATTTTACTGAAGGTTATTTACCTAGCAATTATGCCCTATATTATTCTTTCCCGACCGATTTAAACAGGTACTACAGATACTTGACCGATAATGTTTTTGATGGGCAACTATCTGCAGAAATACCTTTAAGTAATAAAACTGATGTGATTAGAAAGTTGAAAATTGGTGGACAATTTCTGAATGACCAATTACAAAATAAAAGCTATATATATCAATTTTCCAATGGGTCTGGCTTTGTAAATCCTACCATATCCACTATAAGTTCTTTAAATCCAAATTCGATATTTGATATTGTTACTGCTCAAAACAACACGGACACTTTCCGCTCGGTATATGGGTATTATAATAAATATTGGACTCCAACTGACGATTTCTTTGGTTCGAGCAATATAGTAGCAGCTTATGCAATGGCTGATTATGCAATTAATTATAGGATTAGATTATCGGGAGGTTTAAGAGTAGAATACTCAAAACTGTTTACCGATTGTCAATTGTTCGATTCCTTAGGATTTGCTGCGAATGACTTCCGAAGAATTGTTACAGATGTATGGGGAAATTCGATGGATGTTCAACCCGGGAAATTAGAAAATGTGAGTTATTTGCCCAGTGCAAATTTGATTTTCAAACTGAACAATAGTGACGAAACAACAACAAATTTAAGAGTGAATTATAGTCAAACCGTTGCACGTCCCAGCATCAGAGAACTTTCGGAAACCACGTTTTATGATTTTGAATCCAATTCTTATGTAAAAGGAAATTCGCAACTTAAAATGGTTCAAATTAATAATTTCGATTTACGATGGGAATCTTATTATAAATCGGGTGATAATATTTCAGTCAGTGTTTTTTATAAAGGTTTTAAAAATCATATCGAATTAACCAATTGGGGATTTTGTTTGTCATGGTTAAATAACCCTAACTTCACAAGTTTGATGGGGCTGGAAGTAGAAGGTGAAAAGAAATTCTTAAAAAACTTTGATTTCAAAGCAAACTTAGCTTTTGTATATTCTCAAACAACCTTAAATGGTGGGACTATGTATGATCTTGCCGGTCATGTTTTTAATTTAAAAGGAGGAAGACGCCCAATGTTTGGACAAGCTCCTTATGTTGTGAACGCAATGCTGACCTATAGCGAAAAAAAATCAGGAGTTTCGGCTACAATTAGTTATAACCTGCAAGGGAGTAAACTTGTCATTATTACCGATCCTACTAAACCTGATATTTACGAATCTCCAAGAAACACACTCGATATAAAATTAGCAAAAAGCTTAGGAAAGCATTTCAATCTAAGTCTAAAAATACTTGATTTGTTGAATGATGGAGTAAGCAGAACTTATAAAAACGTTGATAACCTATCATATTTAAAAAACCTTTGGGACGATTTAACTAACAAAAATAAAAACAATCCCATTTATAGCCAATATCACTATGGGACAAATTATGTTCTATCCCTATCCTATAAATTATAATTAAACATACATAACATGAAAAAAATCATTTTTCTCTTAGCCTTAATCATAACTATTCATGTTCAGGCACAGGATGCAATTAAAAAAGTAATTGTTGAAACCTATTACATCTCAGATGCAAACGATGCAAGCGACACCACAGGAGGTATGCTTGAAGTAGGTTCGAAAACCTATAGGATTTATATTCAAATGACACCGGGTTGCAAATTGAAAAAGATTTATGGTGATGTTAATCATGCACTGAAAATATCAAGCACCGAAAACTTCTTTAATAATACCGATAGAGGCAAAAGTTTCGGCAAAGACATCAATAAAAATTATTACCAAAACAATACAACAGCGGTTGACTCCTGGTTAACAATTGGTCAAACCACCAAAAACGGTTCTCCGACGTATTTTGGAGTGTTGAAATCACTCGATAATAATGGCTCATTTATTGGTGGTGTTTATAATGATAAAGGATTATTAACCAATAATACTTCTGCCATGGGATTGCCATTAACAGTAGCTGATGGTATGGATACGATGTCGGCTATTCCTTCTAATTGGTTAGATAATGGTTTTGTAGATTTAGTAAGTGGTGTAGATTCTACTATTTTTGGTTCAGCCAAAGCAGGTAACGAATTTAATAGCAATAATGCTTATTTGCAAAACTCAGGCGTAAGTGGAGTTTTCCCTGATAGCAATCAGGTGCTTGTTGCACAACTCACCACTAAAGGAGATATTTCGTTTGAATTAAATGTAGAATTATTAAATCCTAATGGTTCCACCACCTCCAAATATGTTGCTGTTCAAGGCTCTGATTCTCTTGATACGCATCATTCAGGCTGGTTGAAATATCCATTTGAATGTGGATGCACCGACCCTAACTATTTTGAATATAGTTCAGAATATGCATGTTCCGATCAAAGTGCTTGCCATACTAAAATCGTTTTTGGTTGTATGGACCCACTATCATGTAATTATAATCCTCTTGCCAATTTCAACTTAACATCCTTATGTTGCTATCCGGGAAATTGTGGTGATCGCGATATTAGTTTGGTTTGTCCTTTATTACCACAAGAAAAAGCAATGAGAATGAATTTATTTCCAAGTCCTGCTTCTAATCAAATTACGATTCAAGCCAATGTAAATGATTATCAGGATGCAAGAATCGTAGTGTATAATTCATTTGGAAAAATTGAGTTTGAAAATAAATTAGGCTCAGTTACGGGTGACATTACCCACGATTTGAATATTTCAAAATTAGAACAAGGCATTTATATGGTTCGCATGTATATTGGCAATTCAGTTTTGAATAAAACCTTCATAAAGTTATAAATTAGAAATAAACATGTTTACATCCATAATTAAAATGCCTGCAAAAAAATATAACAGATTAGGATTTTTAGTTATTGTGGTTTCCCTATTGATGTTGTTTTTCACTAACAGTTGCAAAAAGGAAGAGAAACCGGCAATTGAAACCGGAACCATGATGGATATTGATGGAAACACTTATGCAACTGTTAAAATAGGCAATCAATGGTGGATGGCTGAAAACCTGAAAACAAAAAGATATCGAAATGGCGATTCAATAATTTTTGTTACTGAAAAAAACTTTTATTTAGATTCAGCAAAATGGAATAATTTAGATTCAGGAGCGTATTGTATTATTAGTAATTCAGATTCATCAGCTCAAAATTTCAAGGGAAAATTGTTTGGATATTTATATAATGGATATACCATTTCCGATACAAGAAATATTGCTCCTTTGGGATGGCATATTCCGAGTGATGAAGAATGGAAAACGCTGGAATTAAGTTTAGGAATGAGTGCTAATGTTGTTAATGACGTAAATTGGCGCGGAACCGATCAAGGAAATAAATTGAAACAATACACAGGATGGAAAACGCCCAGTGACATTTATTCAGTGTGGGGAACCAATGAAAGTGGGTTCTCTGCCTTAGGAGGTAGTTGTGCAATGTATAATGGAATATGGGGGAACCCCGGAACATTTTCAACAGGTTTTTGGTGGACATCAACACTAAGTAGTGGAAACCTTTTCTACAGATACCTGGATTATAACAAAGCAAATGTTTTCAGGTACTTCGGACTTAAAACTTATGGTTTTAGCATTCGTTGTGTGAAGGATTAAAAACTCTTAGATTCCTTCTTCTTCAAAATTTCAGGTTTACATCTTGCCTTTTATCAATTGGCAAAACAAGAAAAGCATGTAACAAAATGGGTTTATTGTTTAACAAAAGTATTTTATTTAATGATGAAGTTGTTTTGTTAAGTTAAAGAATGCTTCTATTAAAAAATTAAATCATTCTATTAAGTAATAAACCATTTTTACTAAGTGACAAAAACGTTTTACTAAGTAATAAAACCATTTTATCGTTTAATAGAACCATTTTATCGTTTAACAAAATCATTTTATCGTTTAACAAAACGATTTTGTTAAGTGATAAAATCGTTTTGATAGAGGTTGATTTCATTAGTTTTTAGGTCAAAATAGCATGTTAATATCCTAAATTACAATAAATTATAATTTCAAAATATTGAATAATAAAAATTGCATTTTTTGAAATGTGATAAAATGAATATTTCTTCAAATACAAGCTTTCAAACAAAAAGAAATACTGGTTTATCCTTATCAAAACAAATATTCATAAATTAAATATTGGCTGTTCAGTAGAAAGCTTTTTATTTAGAAAGAGAAAGCTAAATTTCATTAAATGAGGCAAGTCCCTTAAACTTAACTTTAAAGTGCCGAAAAGTAACAAATTGATAATATTACTTTCATTTTTACTTAATAATACCCCTATACTTTTGCCCCATTAATTTTAACTAAAATAATTAAAAACAAAAAAAAATTAAAATGAAAAAAACGATTACAAAAATGTTTATGGCTGTGTGTTTTGCGGTCATTTCAGTTACAACAGGCTTCGCTCAGATTAATGATCTGAACAATGGAGCAGAATGCGGATGTCCTGCCGTAAACACAAGGACAGTTGTTGATTTGGCAACTTTATCAGTTCCTTTGAACGCAAATCAATCAGAGATTCAAGTGAATACTACTCTGACCTGTGATAAAGTTTATACTTTTGACAGGAAAATCTTTGTTGGTTATGGTGTTACTTTAACTATTCAACCTGGTACAGTTTTAAAAGGTGTTTTTACAAACGACCCAGTTAAAGCTTCAGCAATTATAGTTGAAAGAGGTGGTAAAATTATTGCTGATGGGAAACCAAATTGCAAAATTATCATGACCGGTATGGCTGATCCTTTAGATGGAACTTATTCAATTACAAATGTTGGTGATTGGGGTGGTTTTGTTATTTGTGGTATGGCACCAAACAATCTATTGAAAGCTTACAACCAATCAGGTAAAGGTTCAATTTGGAATGGTGTTGGTTATATTGAAGGTTCTGATAATACTGTGAAAACTATGTGGGGTGCTGGCGATACAATTACAACTGTAAATGGTACATCAGCATTTATTCCAACAACATTTAATGTAGATGATAATTCAGGAATTTTACGTTATGTATCTGTTCGTCATGCTGGAGCTTTAATTGGTGGAAACACTGCAGGTAATGAATTAAATGGAATTTCATTATACTCAGTTGGACGTGGAACTAAAATTGAATATTGCGAAACTGTAGCTGCAGCCGATGATAATTTCGAATTATTTGGTGGAAATGTTGATTTAAAACATTGCTCAGTTTTATATGGTGATGATGACTTTTTTGATTATGATTTAGGTTGGAGCGGAAGAATGCAGTTTTGCTTTGGAATGGCTGGTGATAGTATAACCGGATTACACTCAACTGATAATGGTTACGAAGCAGATACAGATGATCAAAGTGCTGCTAAAAACTTTCCAGGAGATAACCATACCTTTACCCCATGGTCATTACCTCAAATTTATAATACTACTTTAATCAGCAATGGACACGTTGTACCTGCTGCTGACAATACAGGTCCTGCTGCTATTCAGGCAAAAGAAATCACTGGTGGAACTTTTGTAAACAATGTTTTTGTTAATTTCCGTTCAGGTTTACATGTTGCTCAGGCAAGATCAAATGCGACTGCAAAAGGTGATGCTTATGACAACTGGACAGATGATGTAACTAATCCTTATTTAACTACAAATGGTGGTGTTGCCCGTTATCATTCATTAATCGTAAAAAATAATACTTTCGTTCATTGTAACCAAGGTACTTCACAGAATCCTAATGGATATTCATATTGGATTACTAAAGGAACTATGACCACATCTGCTTCTCCAAATTATTTATATAAAGATGCTACCCCTGCAAGTGCTGCCGATACATTACAGTTTTTTAATGATGGAAATACTCATCCAGCTTCAGTTCCCGGAATTGATTATTTATGGGCTTGGAATAGTGGTCATACTGATTTCGCTAATAAATTTCATGCAGTTCCTTCAGCAAGTTTAACATCTACTATGACTCCTCCAAATGATGGTTTCTTTGATATCGTATCATTCAGAGGTGCTTTTGATCCTTCAAAACCAAGCTGGTTATCAACAGCTAATGGATTTGCAATTCCTGTTGCTGATAAAATTAACAGCGATAATCCTACTGACTTAAATAATGATGGTATTACAAATATTGATGACTTCAGTATTTTTATTGCAAAATACGGACAATTAGACCAATAATATTTTAATTATATTCTAAACTATAAAATGTTATGAAAAAAATATTATTAGGCTTAGCCCTCATAATGCTTAGTGTTTTCGTAAAAGCCCAAAATGGCTTAGAAAACATTATTGTGGAGAAATATTATATCTCCACAGCGGCGGATTCAATTGGGAGCAGTGGAAACCTCCCTGTTGGTTCTGTTACATACCGAATTTATGCTGATATGCTCCCTGGTTATAAATTTCAAATGGCTTATGGCAATGCAAATCATAACTTAAAAATTACGACTACTACTTCTTTCTTTAATAATGAAGATTATGGTTCAACCACCCCTGATTTTAGCAAAACAAATGCTGCTAAAAACACAGTAATGCTTGATTCATGGTTATCAGTTGGAGCAGCTTGTAATGGCAACTTTGGTGTTCTTAAATCAGAAGACGACAGTTTAAATAATGTTGTAAACTTAAATGGACTATTGACTAACACTGATCATAGATTAGGAATTCCATTAACTGTACAGGATGGATTTTTAGCTGGAACACCTCAATCTGTTCAAATGGTGGGTATCACCACACAAGCAGATGTATTTGGAGATGGTTCAGCAAATGGAAATTCATTTATCCTTAACAATGCAGCCTGGTCTTCCTTAAATGGTTCAACTGGACCAACCTCAACAAATAGAGTATTGATTGCTCAAATTACAACTAATGGTGAATTTCATTATGAATTAAATATTCAGATAGGCACCCCAACAGGTGGTGCTCAAAATTATGTTTCAAGCAATCCTGTAATGTATAATGGTCAAATGGAACGTACTATTCCATCACTTACCGGTACATTCAACTCACCTCCAAGAACAACTAATCAACTTCAGTTTGTTTATACTTCAGATGCTCACTATGGTATTACCAGAGCTCGTTTCCAAAAAGTAGCTAATGTAAATGCTACCGTTGTTAATGCTGCAATGATTGCAAAAATGAATAATCTTACTACTTTAACTTTCCCAAATGATGGTGGAGTTAATGCTGGTAATAAAGTTGATAGTATTGACTATGTTATGATGACAGGAGATATTGCAAATCGTTCAGAAGTGTCTCTAGCTTCTAATCAAAGTGCTGCAACCTCATGGACACAATTTAGCAACAATTACATTAATGGCATTACTCTTAAAAATAAAGCAGAAAATAATGCTGGTCTTTATTTATTACCAGGAAACCATGATGTATCAAACGCTATTGGATATTATAAAGTAATGTCTCCGCTGACAGATTCTTCTGTTATGGTGAACATCTATAACAGTATGATGCCAAGTCCACGTCCAGCTGGAAATTATAATTATGCAAATGAAAAAATCCATTATTCAAAAAATATTGGCGGAATTCATTTAATGTTTGTTTGTATGTGGCCAGATTCTACTGAGCGTATATGGATGGCAAATGATTTAGCAAGTGTTAGTTCTTCAACTCCGGTATTCATTTTCACTCATGACCAACCAAGTGTAGAATCTAAACATTTTACTAATCCTTTTGGTTCTCACAATATTAATTCTGTTGATAAATTTGAAAACTTACTCTCAGAAAGTTTTAAAGATGGCAACGTAAATGCTGCTTCAACTTTAGAACAAAGAGGATTTGCAAGTTTCTTACATGATCATCCAAATATTTGTGTGTATTTCCATGGTAACGACAATCAAAACAATTATTATAAGTACTATGGTCCTGATAATAATGTATCAATTGATGTTGTACAGGTAGATTCACCAATGAAAGGTAATATTTCAGCAACTGATGAAACCAAATTATCTTTCCAGTTGGTAACTGTTGATACCATTGCAAGAAGATTAACAGTTCGTGAATGTCTTTGGGATACTGACACAAACAACGTAAACGCTCCAATCGTTTTTGGAACAAGCAAAACTATTAATTATGATGTTAATGTTTATGCCTTACAAAGAAGAATTGACTCTGTTAATACCTTAATTGCAGGTTTAGTTGCTTCTAACTTTACAGTACCAAGTTGGACTAAATATTTAAGAGCATTAACTACTTATAATAATACTACAAAGAATGATACTACAATAAATAATCTTTTAGCTGTGATTTCAAATATGAAATCTGCTTCTCAGCCTTATAATATTGTAATGACCTTGAATAAAGATCCACAAACAAAAATGGCTTTCAATTGGTTTACCAATGCTGGTATAACAGGTGGTAAAGTACAGATTTTAGTTGGAAATATAACTGATAGTTCTGCTTTTGCTACTCCATTAATGGAAGTAACTGCAAGATGTGATTCTGCAAAGAATTTAAATTATAGTAATAGTTCTAATGGTTTATTTGCACTTACAGGTATTGCTGATAATAGTAAGAAAACTTATATGTTCAATAAAGCATTAGCAGTAGGTTTAACTCCAAATACACAGTATTCTTTTAGAGTAGGTAAAAATGGAGCATGGAGCAGTATTGGAACTTTTACAACCGCAAAAGCAACCAAAGAACCTTTCTCATTTGTGTATACTACCGACCCACAAGCTAACACAGATGCTATGTTTAATATTTCTCAAACTACGACTCATGCTGCACAAGCTATGTATCCAAATGCAAATTTCTGGTTACATTGTGGTGACTTAGTTGAATCATCAGGAACTTCTAACTCAGAATGGGAATATGAACAATTCTTCGAAACACAGCAAGATATTTTCATGAAAAATCCTTTTACCCCTGTTGAAGGAAACCATGATATTTCTACCAATAAAAACTTTACTTATCACTTTAATACAGATTCTACAGCTTTTGACTATGCAAAAGCAACTGTACCTGGTAGTTTATATTCTTATGTTTATGGTGATGCTTTATTTATGGGCATGACTTATGAAAATTATAGCACAGCAGGTTATCTCGATTCATTAGCCAACTGGATGAGTAAACAAGTTCAAGCACATCCTGAAGTTAAATGGAGACTTGCTTTTTACCATAAAACAATGTACACCGGTAGTTCCAGTCATCAAAGTGATGCTGACGGAAGAACTGTTCGTGAAAAAATGGGTCCTGTTTTCGATAGCTTAAAAATTGACCTTGCCTTCCAGGGACATGATCATGTTTACGAAGTTATAGGACCAGTAAAAGCTGGTAATTTAATTCCAAATGAAGTATTTAGTCAAACTTCAGTTGCCCCAACAGTTCGTGATAACTTAACTGGTAAACTTGGTGGTACATTTGATGTACAACAAGGTACTATGTATTTCTTAAATAACTCTGCTGGTAAGAAAAAATACGAACCTCGTACTGCTGCTCAAATGAATGCAGCTTTTGCTCAAACCGGAGTTAATAACTATTTCAATTTATTTTCTGGTCGCTTTGGTCAAAACGGTTTACCTACTTTTAGTAATGTAACCGTAAGTACTGATACACTTAGTATCACTACATACTCAGTAGATAGCCTTGGTGGCACAACTTTATTTGACGCTTTTAAAATTGTAAAAAGTGTTCCAGCTCCAACTGGTCCAAGTACACAAACTTATTGTTCTTCAGATAATAAAACCATAAGTGATTTAATGGGTACCCTAAGCGGTAGTGCAATTAGAGTGTACAATGTAGCCACAGGTGGTAGTGTTTTGAACCCTGCTTCTTTATTAACAAATGGGACAACTTACTATGCAACCCAAACAGTGGGTGGAATTGAAAGTATTAATAGGTTAGCAATTGCTGTAACAATTAATACAACTGTTACTCCTTCTGTATCAATCTATGCAGATAATTTAACAATTTGTAGCGGTACCGCAGTTAATTTTACTGCTTATCCTACTAATGGAGGAACTACTCCATCTTATGATTGGTATGTTGATGGTGTTCTTCAATCAGGACATTTGGCAACTTTACAAATTTCACCTATTGCAAATACTAGTGTTTATTGTAAAATGACCTCAAATGCACCTTGTACAACTACTAACCCTGTTACTTCAAATACAAGAAATATTACAATAAGCCCTATACCTTCAGTTTCAATCGTTGCCGATAATCTCGCTGTTTGTAGTGGAGCAACAATTCATTTTACTGCTACCCCAACCAATGGAGGGTCAAGCCCAACTTATAATTGGTATCGTGATGGTGCTCTTCTATTTGGAGGTACTTCAGCTTCTGCTAATATTATGGTAACCGCAGTTTCTAATGTTTATTGTAAAATGATTTCAAGTGCTGGTTGTTCGGCTAATGGTGTTCAATCTAACACTCTTACAAACTCAATTAATCCTCTTGTAACTCCTACAATTGCTATCGTTGCTGATAATCAAACAGTTTGTTCAGGTAATGCAATAAATCTAACTGCAACAACTTCAAATGGAGGCTTATCCCCTGTTTATGATTGGTATGTTGGTGGTGTGCTTCAAGCAGTTCATTTGTCTACTTTACAAATTTCACCTAATGCATCTACTAATGTATATTGTAAATTGACTTCAAATGCAAGTTGTATTACAACTACTACTGTTCAATCAAATACAATTAACTTGAACGTAAATCCATCAAGCGTTGCTTCAGTTTCAATTATAGCAAGTAGCCTTTCAGTTTGTACTGGTTCGGCAATAAGCTATACTGCTACTCCTACAAATGGAGGAACAAGCCCAATTTATAACTGGTATCGTGGTGGTGTTCTTGTTACTGGAGGAGCATCTGCTACTATTAGTTTAGGAACAAGTACAAGTTCAAATGTGTATTGCAAAATGACTTCTAACCTAAACTGTGTTTCAACGAACCCTGTTACTTCTAATACTGTAAATTATACTGTGACCTCACCTGCTACACCTTCTGTTACTATTGCTGCAAGTGCAAACCCTGTAAACTCAGGAACAACTGTTACTTTCACTACTACTCCACAGGTTGGTTATACAATTGCTTCTACAACATGGTATAAAAATGCAATAAATGTAGCAACAACTCCTTCATATTCATACTTACCAACAAGTGGAGACCAGGTTTATGCTAAAATTCAATTTAATGAAGCATGTACTTATGCAAATGCATCAAACACTATTACTATGACAGTGAACGTACTATCACTTCCTGCAGTTTCAACATACGGAATTAGCAATAACATCTATACAGGTGTTACTTTTAATGGTTCTGTTGATAATACTGGTGGTGATCCTAACGTTGAACGTTGATTTATTTACTCAACTAATCAAACACCTACTGAACTTAATGGTGTTAAAGTTATTGCAGCTTCTGCAGGTGCAGGAAATTACTCAAAAACATCTCTTGTTTTAACTCCCAATACATATTATTATGTAAAAGCTTATGCTAAAAATACTTTTGGTACAGCTTATGGTGCAATTAAAACATTTGACACTCGTAATATAGATATATTCACGGGTACAGGAAATTGGAATAATCCTGCAAGATGGTCAAAAGGTATTCCTACTGCTACATCTTCTGTATTTATTAATGGAAAATGTACTGCTGATACTAACGGTGTTTGTTATTCCTTAGGTGTTTATCCAAAAGCTTCTATAACTATTGCAGATACAGTAACAATAACTGTTAACCGTAATGTTTTGGTTTATTCTGATGCTTCAGGAACAGGTGCTATTGTACAAATGGGAACTTTAAACGTACTACTTGCTAACGCATCTCAATTTCAGCGTTATATTAATACTGCACAATATTATGATACTCTAACAATGGTTCTTTTACCCACTTTCCATTTAATCTCTTCCCCATTAAGTAATCTTAATTCATATAATTTTACAAATAATAATCCAACAGTATTTTTATCTTCTTATATTGAAAGCAGTGATTCATGGTCATCTTTCCCAGTTAATAATTTATTAGCTGTTGGTAATGGATATAAATTAAATGATGATGCAATTTCAAACTTTACGTTAGGTGGTGGTGTATTTAATAAAGGAAATAAAACACTTCCACTTCAATACTCAGGTGTTGGAAGAGGTAAAAACCTTATTGGTAATCCTTATCCTTGTCGCTTAGATTTACATAACAGTAATTCATGGACAAAAACTAATGTAGATAATTCAATCCAAACATGGAATCCATCTACCAACAACTACGAATCTTGGAATGGTACTGTTGGTACTGGTATATTAAGCAATGGTATTCTTGCAGAAACACAAGGTTTCTTTGTACAAGCAAGCGGAGCTGCCCCTAGCATCACAATTCCTGCATCTGCACAAACAGCCGATTCTTCAAATAATTTCAAAAGTTTTATTCCTAATAAAGTTAGTTTAACTGTTAAAGGTAATAATTCTTCTGATAATATGATTGTCTATTTCAATCCTGCTGCTACAACAAGTTTTGATCATCAATATGATGTTGAGAAAGAGTATGGAAACTTTACTTCTCCACAATTATTCTCAATCACTCCAAACAATGTTCTTTCGATCAATTGTTTACCTGAAGTAAATTCAACAGTTACTGTTCCTGTAGGTTTAAAAGTGGGTGCTAACACTAACTATACTATTACAGCAAGTGATATTGAAAGCTTTAATACAAGTAATGTTTATTTAGAAGACTTAAAATTAAACAAAATGATTAACTTAAACGAAAAAGCTACTTATACTTTCGATGCAAATACGAATGATGTAGTTAATCGTTTCATGTTACATTTTGGTAATCCTACTTCTACAAACA
>JBAWXL010000112.1:0-13537 GCA_037144095.1 Bacteroidota bacterium | reverse complement strand
GAGCTTCTGCTCCAGTGCGCGGAGATCGGCCTTGAGTTTCTTGGCGGCCTGGTCATCAGCGGCAAGCGACGATGACTTCATGGCCGGAAGGAGCTGGTCCCAGATCAGGTTCAGCACCGCCTGCATATCTTTCACGCCACTGGTGATGGCGATCACCGCATCCTGTTCGGGCAACACGAGGCAGTATTGACCGAAGGCTCCGTCGCCCCGATAGGCGCCGTGGCGGCAACGCCAGAACTGGTAGCCATAGCCTTGATCCCAGTCGCTCTGCGGGTTGCTGCCGTTAGAGGTCTGCCGAGCGGTCGCGGCCTCGACCCACGGTTCAGGAATCAGTTGCTGCCCCTGCCACTTGCCCTTCTGCAAGTAGAGTTGGCCAAAGCGCGCGATATCTTCGGTTTTGATGCTCAAACCCCAGCCGCCGGTGTTGATCCCGCGCGGGTCACTCTCCCAGGTCATGCCCTCGATGCCCAGCGGCTCGAACAGGCGCGGCATCAGATATTCCATCAGCGGCCTGCCGACCACCTTCTGCACGATGGCCGAATGCATGTGGCTTTCATTGCCTCCAATCAAACCACTGGCGGAAACTCAGGCAGCCCCGTTATGAATGCCAATGGCGAACTCATCGGCATCAACTTCGACCGCAACTGGGAAGGCACCATGAGCGACCTGATGTACGACCCCGACCAATGCCGCAACATTGTGCTCGACATTCGCTATTGCCTTTTCATAATCGACAAATTTGCCGGAGCAAAACATCTGATAAAAGAAATGACTATTGTTGAATAAAATTATCTAAGAATATAGATTTACGAAATGCCCTTATACGAAGAAACCCCTACAATAAATTGCAGGGGTTTCTTTTTTTCTTTCTTCGCTAAAGCGTAAGAATGATTAACTGTTGCTTCTACTTAAATAGTTGAAACATTAAAAGCTACCATACCTTTATCGCCTTGACGAACTTCAAATTCGACATCCTGTCCTGGTTCGAGTCCATTGAATGTTACATTCAGACCCGAGTTATGTACAAAAATATCATTACCTTCTTCAGTTTGGATGAATCCGTAGCCTTTTACTTCATCATACCATTTCACTTTCCCTTTCATAGGAATTAGTAACGTTTTCTATTATTGTCTTCAGTGCGTTCACGAGCTTCGTTCACTTTCATAGCCCTACCTTGTAGTTCGGCTTGATTAAGTGCTTCAATAGCTTTGTTTGCATCATCATTTTCCGACATTTCAACAAAGCCAAAGCCTTTGCTTCTGCCTGTAAATTTGTCTGTAATAACTGTGGCGGATGTTACTTCTCCGTACTCCTCAAAAACTCTTTTGAGGTCTTCACTATCCACATTAAAGTGAAGGTTTCCAACGTAAATGTTCATGTTTGTTAAATTAATTGGTTAAAAAAAACTATCTTGTAAAGCAGTATAATTATATATTGCTTTTGTGTTTATATGTATGTTTGAGAAAACAGTAATCATGTTCAAATTGATCTTATAAGAAATAGAGAGAGGTAAATGGCAAAAAGTTTAGGTCCGCTGTATTGATGTTATTAAAATGTAGTTTTCAGCTTAGACTGGGGATTAAACAAACTTATTTTACCGAAGAGAAGCATTTATGATACTGAATTATTTTGCAAATATACATATTAATAATGGATAACGCATTATTTTTAAATAAAAATCATTTTTATCAAACAAAAAATAATTCAAACAGCATTGAGAAATCAGAATAAAGTTCTGATTTCATTTTTAATATACTCCTGTGCAATATATATTGGGGGCTTCTCAATTGAGTAATAAAGTTCCAAAATTCTGGTGGCAAGCTCTGTCGAACTTGCTCCCTGTGGCATGCCCGAAGAAGCTAAGTTAATGAGTTTTATCGTTTCTTCTTTCGCATTCTTCAACAAATCCCACGACACAGAAGAAATATAAACTTGCTGCGACAAATTATGATCAAATTCATCCCGAATGGCTCTTACCAAAACACTTTGTAGTTGCGCAGCATTAAAAGAGGGATTATTCATTCTGATAATTAAATTTGAGGGAGAAATACGCTCTAAAAGCATAATTATTCTCTCAAAAGCTTGCAATCGAAGAGGAGTTACGAGATTTTTGCTGTTTTGTTTTAGGTCTAATAATTTCTTGTTATAATCATTGGTAAGATAAAGCCTAATTAAGTAATAGGCAGTCCCAAACACAATTAGTGAGGGCAAAATGTACTTCAGTATTTCAAAGATTTCTTCCATATTTATATTGTTTATAATTTCAAACTGCAAATATCGGTAAAATTAAATGATTTTATTTGCTGAATAAATAAAAGATGTACATTTGCTAAGATTAAAACTAATTCAACAAAACAACTCAACCTATGGAAGTCTTATCTAACCGCATTAATCAATTATCTGAATCAGAAACACTTGCAATGACACGCATCAGCCGTGAATTAAAAGCAAAAGGTCACGATGTTATAAATTTAAGCATCGGAGAACCCGATTTTTTCACGCCAGATTTCATAAAAGAAGCAGCAAAAAGAGCTATTGATTGCAATTATACGTTTTATTCACCTGTTTCTGGCTATCAGGATTTGCGAGAAGCTATCAGTTTTAAATTTAAAAGAGATAATAATTTGGATTATGCCCCCGACCAAATTGTTGCATCAACCGGAGCAAAACAATCCATCGCAAATGTGGTGCTAAGTCTTGTAAATCCAGGCGAGGAGGTGCTATTACCAGTTCCGTTTTGGGTTTCATATAAAGAAATCATCAAATTAGCGGAAGCAAAAGCTGTGTATATTCCTACTTCAATCGAAAATAATTTCAAAGTAACAGCCGAACAGCTTGAAGCAGCGATCACGCCCAAAACTAAGCTGATGATGTTTAGTAGTCCTTGCAATCCAACAGGTTCAGTTTATAGAAAAGATGAACTTGAACAGATTGCCAGAGTCATTGCTAAGCATGAACATCTCTACATAATATCTGATGAGATATATGAACATATTAATTTTATTGGCAAACATGAAAGTATTGCTCAATTCAATTTCATCAAAGACCGTGTAATTACAATAAATGGTGTATCAAAAGGTTTTGCAATGACAGGCTGGAGATTAGGCTATATTGGTGCTCCTAAATTTATTGCACAGGCTTGCGATAAATTGCAAGGACAATTCACTTCGGGCACATGCACAATTTCGCAACGCGCAGCAATCGAAGCTCTCAAACAGGATCCCTCCTATTGCACTGAAATGAAAAATATGCAGAAAGCATTTCGCGAAAGAAGAGATCTGGTTTTAGAAATGCTTCATGATATACCCGGAATGAAAACCAATATTCCTGAAGGTGCATTTTATATTTTCGCTGATATTAGCAGCTTTTTTGGAAAAACGGATGGCGATACAATAATAAAAGATGCAAATGATCTTTCAATGTATATTTTGAACAAATATTTTCTTGCACTTGTACCTGGTAACGCTTTTGGAGATCCAAACTGCATTAGAATTTCTTATGCAACTTCTAACGACAAGCTTATTGAATCAGTTAAAAGGCTAAAAGAGGCACTTTCTAAACTTATTTAGTAATATATAAACATGTAGATTCAACTCACAAATGTAATTTTTCATGGTGAAAATTCTATTCTAATTATTTAGATTTAAATTTCGAGTTTGATATCTTATTCTTTTAGAACATATTATTTTTGAGAAATCCTTATTTATCAATTGCAAAAAGTAACATATTCAAAACATAGCATTAAGTTTTTTCATCACTCTTTATCATAATATCAAAAAATAGCTTGAATCTTAGATAATTTCCATTACTTTTGCCGAAATTTAGAAAGATATATGGCTACTACAGCAGATTTTAGAAATGGTTTATGTTTAGAATTTAACGGAGAACTATTTACTATTGTTGAATTTCAACATGTTAAACCAGGAAAAGGGGGAGCTTTTGTTAGGACAAAGCTGAAAAACTTAAAGACAGGAAAGGTTATCCCGAATACATTTAATGCAGGAGTAAAAATTGATATTGCAAGAGTTGAACGGCGTCCCTACCAATTTCTTTACAAGGATGGAAACGATTTTAATTTCATGAATGTACAGAATTTCGAGCAAGTGCTTATTGAAGAATCTGTTATTACCAATGCCGATTTAATGAAAGAAGGACAAGAAGTTGAAATCATGTTTCATGCAGATACTGAAACACCACTTACATGCGATTTGCCTGCTTTTGTCGAATTAGAAATCACCTATTCAGAACCTGGTGTAAAAGGAGATACTGCTACCAACACTTTAAAACCTGCTACTTTAGAAACAGGAGCCATCCTTAATGTTCCCATTTTCATAAATCAAGGTGAAAAAATCAGAGTAGATACAAGGACACGTGCTTATTCAGAAAGAGTGAAAAGCTAACAACAACCCAACCCCTTTAAGTAAATAAAATTTTCTATCATTATGAAGTTTGATGCTCCCTTCTCACTACAAACCATTGCTCAATTAATTGATGCTCCATTTGTGGGCTCACCGGATATGCAGGTTTGCGGAATTAATGAAATCCACATGGTAGTTCCAGGTGATATTACTTTTGTTGACCATCCGAAATATTACGATAAAGCTCTAAACTCAGCTGCTACTTTCGTTATTATTAACAAAAAAGTTGAATGCCCTGAAGGGAAAGCTTTGATTTTCTCCGATGATCCTTTTAATGATTATGTGACTCTTGTAAAGAAATTCAGAACTTTCGAACCTTGCAATTCAGCCATTAGCCCAACTGCAAAAATTGGAGAAGGCACCATTATTCAACCTTTCACTTTTGTTGGCAATCATGTAACTATCGGGAAAAACTGTATTATTCATTCGAATGTCAGTATTTATGATCATTCGGTAATTGGGGATAATGTAATTATCAATGCTAATAGCGTAATTGGGGGTGATGCTTGTTATTTTAAACGTCGTCCTGATCATTATGATAAACTTGAAAGTTGTGGAAGAACTGTAATTGGCGACAATGTAGAAATTGGGTGTTTATGTACTGTTGACCGAGGTGCATCAGGTGATACTGTTGTTGGAAATGGTTCCAAATTAGATAATCATATTCAAATTGGGCATGATACTGTTATTGGAAACAATTGCCTGATTTTATCAGGAGTAATTATTGCCGGAGTTACAACAATTGAAGATGATGTTATTCTCTGGGGTGGTGTTGCTATTCAAAAGGATTTAACTATAGGGAAAGGTGCCATAGTTTTAGCAATGTCAGGTGTTGACAAATCACTTGAAGGCGGTAAAACTTATTTTGGCATTCCTGCAATAGAAGCACGCCTTAAATGGCGCGAATTGGCTGCACTGAGAAATATGCCTGACTTTCTGGAAGAATACAATAAAACTAAGGTTGAATAAACCTATTTTGTTTTTCTTCTTTTCTCAATTTTAAATCTATTGCAACTAAAGCTGCAATAAACCCCCAAAACGGAACCGATAACTTATCGGAATCTAAAAAATTATTCATAAACCCATGTACATAATAGCTTATTAAGCCTACCATTAATATAAAAACTATTTGTCTGGTTTGAGGGTTTAGTTTTCGCTTTAAAATTGTCAGCACAGTGTAAATTACTGTACCTAAAACACCTAAAACAAATAGCAAACCTGGCAATCCCTGTTCTGAAAGTGGACCAATATATTCGCTGTGAGCATTCCCTTTAATTCCAAAATCTGTACTAATGATTGTTTTATCCTTGCTTGATTGAAAAGGTCCATACACAAATTGGTAAGTTCCGGGTCCCCATCCTGTAATCGGTTTTTGATAGAACATTTTAAGCGCCGAATTCCAACGATTTAGTCGTTCAAGGTTAGATGCATCAGAAGAAATATTAGAAATTGACTGAAGGTGCTTAACTAAATCCTTTGAGGAATCTTGTTTGTTTCTTTCCATTTGCATGATAATTTGGGTTCGCATCAGAAAAAAAATGGAGGTAAATACAACCAAACTAAGTAAAATCCACTGGATTTTTATTTTCATTTTGATAATAATTAAAACTATTAGTCCAATAGTTAAACTTAACCATGCAGCTCTACAATATGAAAGATAAAACGCAACTAATAAGACAGCACTTGCCAAAAAAGCCCAAAACCTGCGTGTATTTGAATATGATTTCAAAAAAACAAAACCTATCGTGACAGGCAACATTATTGCGATAGCAGCTCCGTAAGCAGTGTGGTCGTTATAAAAGGGTGACATTATCCAATGCCCAATTTTCTCATCAAATGCAAATTGGGAATGTTGATAGGTGGTATAAATAACAACAATAACCAAACCAATTATATAGAGCCAAAAGTAGGTTCTTAAATTTCGCTCTTTTTCAAATATCTGAACAGCAATGAAATAAAAAGGCACCACAAACCATAATCTTGATATTAAAAACTTTATTGATACTATGGGCAGGCAGCTGGTTAAGCTACTAATTAGCATCCAAACCAAACCTAAAATTATTGCAATGCTAACAGGGTGTCGGGTAATTGAAATATCATAACGGTTTTCGTATAGAATTTTAATTACAAAAAGCAGTAATAAACCAGCCATTAAAGGTTCGGTGGGTAGAGAAAGCCCTAGCCCTAACTGGCTATCCTTTAATGTGAAGGATAAAGGTGTCATTAAAGTGATAAAGAAAAACACTTTATCGTATGCAAAAATAAAAGTTAATAAAACAAATAAAACTAATGGCAAGGCGAATATCCAATAAAATTCATTTGCAATACAAATAGCGTTTACTACTAAATAAATAGCAACAATAGCATAAAACCAACCTAATTGCTTACGATAGATTAAAGTGTACACTGAATATTATTATTAATTTGATTTAGCATTAATTTTCTCCATATTATAACGCCGAAAAGTGTCGATAATAATTAATATCAGTATACAAAAAAACATTGAAGAAATAGTGCTTACCGCAACAATTAGCCATCTCACCGGATATGATTTTTTTTCAGCTTTAAAGGCTCTGTCAACAATAAATTTTTGAGGAATACTTTCGAATGCATCTACCTTAGCTTCATCAAATTTGGTTTTAATTACATTAAATTGCTTTTTATCGTGTTCCAATGCAATGCGAAGAGAAACATAAGCTCCTCCATATTGAGCTAAAATATCTAATTTCTTCTGAATTTCTCTTATACCTAATTGATTTCCCTTGGATAATGCAATTGCCATTTGCTCATTTAAACGTTCAGATTGAGATTCATAATGGAATACGCCTAAATGATTTATTATTGAAATTGAATCTTCTTTTATTTCTATCTCCTTTGCTAATTTATTGTATTCAGCTTCTACAATCTTATAACCTTTCATTGCTCTTTCTTTTTGCATGGCATTTTTAGTTGAGTCCATTAGTTCAGCAATATCATTTGCAATATTTGCCGCCATTTGTGGGTCTTTATCCATAACCGAAATTTCAACTGCCATATATTCTGTACGTCGAAAACTAATATTGCTTTCATACTCTGCAAATAAATAAGTGTTCTTATAAAGAGAATTAGAATCAATTTCATAATGATCCATTAGGTTGTATTTTTTAATTACAGCCTGACGAATTACATTTGAGTTTAATATTTGTAGCATTTGCTCAGATTGTTCATCTTCTCCAAATTCCAAAATATCTGTTTTCATTGCATAATTATCAGATAATAATGCCTTTGAAATTGCATTAGTTGATGTTGGAAACATGACTACTTTGGATTTATACTTAGGAGTAATAAACCATGGAGAAGAAAATATTCCTGAAATAACTATTGCAATAACTGCAACAATAATTATCGGTTTTTTCCATCGCCAAATAAATAAAATGAAATTGGTTGAATTAAAATCAGTGATTTTTGTGCTTTGATCTGTCATGAATTGTGAATTATATTGAGCTAATAACGGTCAAAAGTAAAATAAATTATTCTTTCTTTAAGATTTTTAAAAGACTCTGAAAATGTAATAATCGTAAACTCCATGCAACGATTATTGATGATATTGAGAAGATTACAAAATTATATGTCCATCGATAGGGTATCATTGTTGATATCCACCCTATTATTGCAACTATAAATAAAAACAAAAACAAAGTTGATATAAATCTATAGTTGGCTTTAAATTTGAACTGGTATTGTGCATAAATTATTTGAGCCAGAGCTGTAATAAACTGTGTGAAAAGACTTACAGCAGCTGAACCCATTGCTTTAAAATGTGGGATTAGAATCAGGTTAAGAATAATATTAATTAACATACCTCCACCGGCTATTAGATTTAAAGCCTTTAAATTTCCATTTGCGGTCAATAAAGATCCAAAAATATAAGTTGTTGAGATTGCAACAAAGCAAGACATTAAAAATGAAAAAATAATTTGTGATTGTATCATCCTTGCATCGAAGACATCAAAGGATTCTCCTGAATGAATGGGATAGAGCATTTCCATTAAATGTCTGCTATAAAAAACCGAACCAACAGCCACAGTAATTGCTATGGTAATGAGTAAAGTATAAGATAATTTCACCATATTTTCTACTGAATCTTTATGCTTTATCATTTTAGCAAAGATTGGAAGCAGCAAACCTGCAAACAAAAAGGCTATCATATTAGTAGCATCCAATAAACGATATGCAGAGGCATAGATCCCAGATTGAACATCACCCACTCCTTTTGGAAGCATACGTTCAAGCATAACAGTGTCAATCCTGTTATAGAAGGTCATGAGCAGAGCTAAAATTGCATAAGGAAAACTTTGTCGAAGAATCAACAGAAAGAATGCGTAATTCCATTTTAATTTAGTGAATTTCGCTTTCTTTGCAACAATCATTAGGGCAACAAATGCTGTAATAATATAAGCAAGGGTCTGTGAATAAACATACCATTCGAGTTTGAAAGGCTCTGAAGTAACATTGCCCCAAAGTAAAACAGCACAGATAATAATCATGAGTGTTCGGTCTAAAACTGAAAGGAAGCTGTCAATTTTAAATAAGTGTAACCCTGATAAATTACTTCTTAAATATAAGACAAAAGAAATAAGAAACTGATTAAAGCCTAAAACAAGGAGAAGCTTTATTTGCTCAGGGCTATAACGCACTATAAAACCTAGTGTAATAGTGATTATTACATAAATTAATGCGAGCAACAACTTCAATATCAAAATGCTAGACAAATGTTTGTTAAGCAATTGATTGTTTTGGGCAATGTTTCGGTTATTAAAATTTGTAATCCCGAAATCAAGGATGATGTTGAATAAAAATGAGAAATTTAAAATGGCAAAGTAAAACCCATAGTCTTGAGTTCCTATGACATTTTGGACACTTCTATCGATTCCTAATATCCAAAAGGGTTTGATAAGCAAATTCAGAAACAAAAGGAAAAGCAGATTTCTCAGGAATTTTCGCTGCATTGGATTGAAAAGATTAACTTAATTTTTTGGGTATAAAGATAAAATTTTGTGTGTTATGTTCAGCAGAATTAAACTTAACCATCGAATTTTTTATTACTACAAATGTTTCATAACCTAGCTCAGTTAACAGTCTCAGGCAATTAGCGCGATTTTCATTTTCCCACAATTCAACATAAATAAAAGGTTTATTTTTCAGCAAAGTGTTTTTCGCACCTTCTAAAACTTGCCATTCGTGGTTTTCGACATCAATTTTTAAGGCATTAATTTTTTTTGGATTTTCAATTAAACTCAAACTTTCATCCAATCGCTCAATCTTGCAAGTAAAACTTTCACCGGAAGGCATGTTTTCTTCCGGATTTTGTTGCCGAATATAACTAAGTCCTTGCATTCTAACCGAATTCATAACAGGCATTATAACCTCGGCAGTACCGCTGTAATTTCCTAAAGCCACTTCATATACTCTAACATTGCTTAATCTGAAAAAAGAAACAATTTTTCTGAGTATTTTTGCGTTAACAGGCACAGGTTCGAAGCAAAGTATGCTTGAATGTGGACGTTTTTTCGAAAAATGATAGCTCATGATGCCTATATTCGCACCAATATCTATCAGAGTTCCTTCATCAGGAATTAGAGAAAGAAAGAATAGAAAATCCTTCTCTTTCCTATTGAATTTCAGGGTGAAAATGGTGAAAATTGAAAAAATAAATAAATAGTTCTCGAAGCCGAAAAGTCTTTGTAATACGAATTTTATCGTTTGCTTCATGAAAATTTATGATATTTGCGGCAAAGATACAAAACTTAATATTAAGCAAACGTATTTTGAACTAAGAATACAAAATTTAAGGTCGTGAAAATAGCAATTAATACCCGTCTTCTGATAAAAAATAAGCTCGATGGCATCGGTTGGTTTACGTTTGAAACCTTGAACAGAATCACCAAAGCGCATCCCGAGCATACTTTTTATTTTATTTTCGATCGCTCTTATCATTCTGATTTCACAGGGTTTTCTGATAATATTATCCCAGTAGTTTTACCTCCTCAGGCACGTCATCCCTTGCTATTTTACATTTGGTTCGAGTGGTCGATTCCTTTTTTGTTCAGAAAAATAAAACCGGATATTTTTGTGTCACCAGATGGATATATTTCTCTTTCAACTAAGGTTCCAACTTTAGCTGTTATTCACGATTTAAACTTCGAGCACTACCCAAAAGACCTTCCATGGTTGGTCAGGTGCTATTATAGGCACTATTTCCCACTATTTGCCGAAAAAGCTAACCGTATCGTAACGGTTTCTGAGTTTTCGAAGCAGGATATTGTTGATCAGTATCATATTTCTGCTGATAAAGTTGACGTGGTTTATAATGGAGCAAGTGAATTTTTTTGTCCAATTGATGAAAATGCCATCCAAATGGTGAGAAATGAATACTCCGGAGGAAAGCCTTATTTCTTGTTTGTAGGAGCATTGCATCCGAGAAAGAATCTTATTAATCTGCTGAAAGCTTTCGACCTTTTTCGTGACCAAAATGAGACTGATATCAAGCTTTTGGTAGTTGGCGAGAGGAAATGGTGGACTGAAGAAATGGAAGCTGCCTTTTCGGGGATGAAATGGGCTGATGAGGTCATCTTTATCAATCGTATGGATATTGAAAAGTTCCGCAGGGTGGTGGCAGCGGCTCTTGCGCAGGTGTATGTTTCCTATTTCGAGGGTTTCGGCATACCCATTATTGAGGCGTTTAACTGTAATGTGCCGGTGATTACTTCTAATGTCACTTCTATGCCCGAAGTGGCTGGCGATGCTGCCATATTAATCGACCCCTTCTCTGTGAACTCTATTGCCGATGGACTTAGCCGGATGGCTTTCGACCATAGTTTAAGAGATTCTTTGATTGAAAAGGGGAAAGAACGCCGAAAATTGTTCGATTGGAACTATACGGCTGAGGGTTTGTGGAAATCTATTGAAAAAACTTTTCCTAAGTAAACCTCATCAAAATGTATTTTATATAATCAGTCTGCTTATATTTGTAAAAAAATTGTTGTATGGAAAAAATTGCAGTATTCCCGGGTTCATTCGACCCTATTACCATCGGACATAAAGAAATCATTTTACGTTTTGCCCCTTTGTTCGACAAAATTATTGTTTTGATAGGCAAAAACGATAGTAAAAAGACACTTTTCAACCCTGAAGATCGCACTAAATGGGTAAAAGATACTTTTCAGTCATTCGACAACATTGAGGTGGATGTCTTCGATGGTCTTACAACAGATTATTGTATTAAGGCAAAAGCCAATTATATCATCAGAGGCATTCGCAATGGGATGGATTTTGAGTTTGAAAAGAATATTGATTTGATGAATAAGCAATTGCATCCTGAGGTTGAAACGCTATTTATGACTTCCATGCCCATGTTTGCACATATATCTTCTTCCCTCATCAGAGAGATTTATACAAGAAACCGCGACATCTCTGCCTTTATTCCCCCCGAAGTTAAAATTCCGCTTTATACTAAATAATTCTGCTTTGCGTTATCTTTCATAAGCACTATCGAGATGAAAATCACACGCATGCTTCTGTTTTTCTGTTTGATGTATCTTCATGTTTTTTCGCAAAACATAAAGATTAATATCGATGCGCCCGGTGCTCAAACTAAAATTGTGCGTTTGATTTGTTGGTCTGATTTAATTACTTTCAGAGAGAAACTCTTGGCTCAGGGGGTGGTTGATTCTGCCGGTCATTGCACATTAGAATGTAAGTTAAGCGATACCATCGCTGCACGTATCTATGTGGAGCATTATTTTCACGATATTTTTCTCGAACCTAAGCAAACCTTTCAAATCAACTTCCCTCCTTTCGATTTTCTGAACGCCGACGATAAAATTAATCCCTTTATTGATGATATGAGGTTGGATGCCACCGTTATCGAGAAGATTCAACCAGGCTTGAATCAGTGGATGGACAGTTTGAATGAGGTGTTCAATTTGATGACCATGCAAAATTTCGATGCCATTTATTATAAACGTCAGGTGAAGCTGGTGGATACGCTTGAGGCAAACATGCGCCTTTTGTTTGAAGATGTAAAAGACAATTATTTCCTCACAAGTTTTCGTTATAAGTTTGCATTGCTCCGTCAAGTGGCCAATTTGATGAGTGGGACGAAAACTTTTGCCCAATATTTCTACTTACAGCCCCTGTTTTATAACAATTTGGATTATATGGAGTTCTTCAATCAGTTTTTTGAGAACTTCGCCATCAGCAAGAGCAAGCGGATTTCTTTTTACGATGTGCGCAACACGGTGAATAAGGACGGGACTTTTGCTGCGCTCAACGATACGCTTGGCAAAGACACCCTCCTTGCCGATGAAGTGTTGCGCGAAATGGTAATGCTGAAGGGATTATTTGAATGTTATAACAATTCCGAGTTTATAAAGGCAAATATTTTAAATATTATTGCCGAAACTGCCCGCGAAAGCAAATTTCAGCAGCATCGCACACTGGCAGAAAACATTTTATTTAAGTTGCAACATTTTGAAAAGGATGCCCCCGCGCCCGATTTTAGTCTTCCCCTTGCTTCAGGTGAGAAAATATCACTTCAAACTTTCAGTGGGAAATATGTATATTTGTTCTTTTTCACTACCTGGAGCGATGCTTGTATTGGTCAGATGAGTGTGTTAAACAAGTATGCTGAAAAATATGCTGATTCCATCAAATTTGTTGGCATTTCATTAGACCGGAATCCTTTGAAGTTCGATTATTTCCTTAAAGAAAATCATTACAACTGGACTTTGCTCCATTTTGCCGATAACTACAGCTTCCTGAATGCCTATGGGGTGAGGACTTTCCCTTTTGCCGTGATGATTGACCCTAAAGGACGCATTTTTTCTTATCCGGCAGAAAAACCCAGCGAAAAGCTTGAGATTATTTTTAATGGAATTTGCGCTCCAAGGAAGAAGTGAGATGTAAGAATTAAGAATTAGGATGTAAGATTTGGAGGGGAATAAAGTCATTTATTTTATGTTTTTAAAATGAAATGGAAAGTTAATTGCAAATTATCCTTTTATCAAAGATGAATTGCAAATTGGGGCTTAATGGACATTTTTCAGGCTTCCGTGTTGTTCAAAGTCAATAAAACCGTA
>JBAWXL010000111.1:0-13575 GCA_037144095.1 Bacteroidota bacterium | reverse complement strand
TCCATTAGAGCCAAGTGACAAAAAAATAGCCTGAAAAATGTCCATTACGCCAAAAAAAGTGCTTCAATATGGACTTTTTTGCAAAAATAGGGGAAAATTGACCATTGATAGATGGCAATTGAAAATGGAAGGAAGGAGAGTTTGCGAAAGCGGGTTTCATCGTTTTTACACTGAATATTTTGGTTGGATGTAATGATGGAACAAAAGTATTGAATCTTTTTTTGATAATATTGAAATAAATATGGTACTATAGTGCCATAAATATTAGAAAACTATGATAACTAATAGATTAGAAAGACCAAGAAATTTATTTGGAAAAAGAATGAAAAGTATCAGAAAAAGCCTAGGATACTCATTTTCAAATATATCTACGGATACGGCTATTAGTAAACCCTATTTAAGTAAGATAGAGCGAGGAATTAAAAGTCCATCGGGAAAAACCATGGATGTAATTATTTGAGCGCTGGGGCGTAACTGGCGAAATTATTTTGATTCGGATGAATTTGAATTATAATTGTCGTATTACCACAATAGGCACAATAGGGGATTTAGGATTTTAGATTTTGAAATTAGGCAGGATAGCTGTTGAAAAAAGCGTAGCGAGACGCTACGCTTAACTGGGGATTTAGGATTTTAGATTTTGAAATTAGGCAGGATGCCTGGTGATGAAAGCGTAGCGAGACGCTACGCTTAACGGGGACTCGGTGGTTGTTGAGCTTTGTGAAACGCGGCACCTCGACCCTTCGACCCCTCGACCCCTTGACTCCGCTCGGGGACCACTCCGCTCGGGGACCGCTCCGCTCGGGGACCGCTTTGCTCAGTGATCGGGGGCTCACCGGACGTTGAGCTTGCTGAAAGGAGTTAGATAAAAAACAAAACATTCATTAGGTAAGAATTATTTTTGATTTTTTTGAAGAAAATAAGTTTGGAATTGAAAAAGATGTAAATTTGCTAAATAAAATTAATTCATTGTAGGATATGTAATATTAAGATGAAACTTAAAAATATAGCGTTTAGCAGAATTCTGTTATTGAAACCGTCCAAGTTAATATTACCGCAGGATAGTAAGCAAAACGCCACGTTAAGGCGTGGTCGTTGCTTTACTTGTGGTATGGGTCTTTGGACGGACCTCAATAACGGTAGACAATTGTGCCACGCTGTTTTTTTGTCATATATTCTTTTGAGAAAATTTAAAATCTAACAATATGAAAAAACATTTACTTCTTTTTATCGCAGTTGGCTTTGAACTATTTTTAGTGAAGCCTTGTAAATCGCAAAATAACTTTGAAGAACAAACAGGAATTTCATTGACAGGTGTTTATCAAAGCTCTGTTGCTTGGGGGGATTATAATAATGATGGGTGGTTAGACGTATTAATAAGCGGTATGAATGGAACACTGAGAGTAGCCAAAGTTTTTAAAAACAATGGGGATAATACTTTTACCGAACAAACCGGCATTTTGTTGACGGGTGTTAATAACAGCTCAATTGCATGGGCTGATTATAATAATGATGGGTGGTTGGATATTTTACTTACAGGACAATCAGGGACTTCAACTTATGTTTCAACAATATATAAAAACAATGGGAATAATACATTTACTGAGCAAACCAGTATTACATTGACAGGCGTTGGAAATAGCTCGGTTGCCTGGGGAGATTATAATAATGATGGTTGGTTGGATATTGTTTTGACCGGATATACCGGAACAGCACGTGTTTCGAAACTCTATAAAAACAATGGAGATAATACTTTTACGGAACAAAACGGCATCACGTTAGCTGGGGTGCAACAGGGTAACGTTGTTTGGGGTGATTATAATAATGATGGGTATTTGGATTTATTATTAAGTGGCTATACAGGGACAAGTTATGTTACGAAGCTCTATAAAAATAATGGGAATAATACGTTTACGGAGCAAACCGGAATTTCATTTACGGGTGTAAGTAGTAGCTCGTTAGCTTGGTGAGATTATAATAATGATGGGTGGTTGGATATATTGTTATGTGGTTATCCAGGTTCCACCCGAATTACCAAACTGTATAAGAACAATGGGAATAATACTTTTACGGAACAAACCGGACTTGGTTTAACAGGAGCCGGAACGGGTTCTGCTGCCTGGGGGGACTATAATAATGATGGTTGGTTGGATATTTTATTGACAGGTAATTCGACTGGAAGTACGTCCGGGGCCTTATCAAAGATATATAAAAATAACGGAAATAATACTTTTACGGAACAAACAGCGATTTCATTAACTAAGGTTTATAATAGTTCTGTTGCATGGGGCGATTTGGATAATGATGGCGATTTGGATATATTATTGACAGGTTATACGGGTTCGACCTATGTAACAAAGGTATATAAAAACACCAGCACAATTGCGAATACGGCACCTCAAGCTCCACCAAATCTGCAATATAGTATTAACGGAAGTGATTTGGTTTTTAAATGGGACAAATCAACTGATTTGGAAACCGGGCAAAACGGACTTAGTTATAATGTGTATTTGAATGAAGTTGGGCAAGGCATCTATAAAAAAAGCCCTCAAGCTGACACAAGTAATGGTTTTAATAGAATAGTTAGCATTGGGAATATTCAATACAATGCTTTAGGCGATACCTTAAAGAATATTATTCAACTTCACAAAATATATAAATTGGGAATTCAAGCCATTGATGCAGAATTAAAGGGAAGTGGTTTTTCGACCCAAAAAATAGTTAATGGTGCAAGTATTTCCACTCAACCCTCCAACACTTCTGTTTGTGCTGGAAGTAATGCTATATTTACTATTGTGGGCGAAGGTGTCAATTTGAATTATAAATGGTATCGTAATGGCACAGAAATCCCAAATTCTAACAATGATAGTTTGGTGGTTTCAAATGTAATTACAAGCGATACGGGTAATTATTATTGTAAAGTTTATAATTTGAGTGATTCAATTAATAGTTATACGGTAACGTTAAGTATAATTCCTCTACCCTATTCTCCGCAAACTATAACCGGGACCACTCCTGTATGTCCTGGTGTTAACAATATAATATATGTTCCTACGATTCCTAATGCTGATTTTTATTTCTGGACAGTGCCTAATGGGGCTTCCGGGATAAGCACAACCAATACTATAAGTGTAAATTATAGTGACTCGGCACAATCGGGTAACATTACGGTTAAAGGACAGAACGTATGTGGCTTTGGAGCCATTTCATCAAAAACTATTGTTATTAATCCATTTCCGGGTGCTGCCGGGGTTATTGCAGGAAGTACCAATGTTTGTCCAGGGAGTAATAATATTCAGTATACCGTGCCTTTAATAAGTAATGCTATCTCCTATGTTTGGACATTACCATCCGGAGGAACAGGTTCGAGTAATACGAATACAATAATTGTAAATTTTGATACAATAGCTAACTCGGGAAATATTACGGTTAAAGGCCAAAATTCTTGTGGGCAGGGATCTTTAGCGAATTTAGCAATTGTTGTGAATAATTTACCTGATTCAGCCGGAATAATAAATGGCCCAAGTTCATCATTTTCTGCCCAATGCAGTTTTGTATATTCTGTTCCATCTATACCTCATGCAGATTCTTATGTATGGACGTTACCTCCGGGAACCACTGGAAGTAGTACTACCAATACGATAACTGTCTATTTCAGCATTTATTCGCAAACAGGTGTTATTAAAGTATGTGGTCATAATCAGTGTGGAAATGGTGTGGTTTCTTCAAAATTGATAACAATAAACCCTATTACATCTAATTTCGCTGAAATAACTGGAGTCTCGTTACCTAGTATCTGGAATGGCAAATCAACTTTAGGAGACTATAATAATGATGGATTATTGGATATTGCAATTAATGGAATTTTAGCTTCTGGAGCCAGATGCACCAAAATATTTAAAAATGAAGGAAACTTTACTTTTAGTGAACAAACCGGCATTGTTCTACCCAATGTTGCTAATAGTGGAGTTGCTTGGGGAGATTATAATAATGACGGTTGGATTGATTTGTTAATAACAGGATCTGATAATTCAGCTGTATCAGTCACGAAATTATTTAAAAATAATGGGAATAATACTTTTAGCGAGCAAACAGGAACCGGGCTCCCAGCAGTTTATTATAGTAGTGTAGCTTGGGGAGACTATAATAATGACGGTTGGTTAGATATTTTACTGACCGGGCTTTCAGGTTCAACCAGAATTTCAAAAGTCTATAAAAACAACGGGAATAATACGTTTACAGAGCAAACAAGTATTGTGCTTCCTGGGGTTCAAAATGGAAGTGTAGCCTGGGGGGATTATAATAATGATGGATGGTTGGATATTCTTCTTACCGGATCTATAAGTACAAGTAATATTTCGAAAGTATATAAAAACAATGGGAATAATACTTTTACTGAGCAATCGAACCTTACTGGTGTTAATTACGGTTCGGTTGCCTGGGGAGACTATAATAACGATGGGTGGTTAGATATTTTATTATCAGGACAATCTGGAACAAGTACATATATAACAAAAGTTATCAAGAACAATGGTGACGGTACATTTTCAGAACAAACCGGAATTTCATTGACTGGAGTATATTATAGTTCGGTTGCTTGGGGGGATTATAATAATGATGGATGGCTCGATATTTTATTTTCAGGATATTGTACAGGTAGTCCATATAATGTCTCAAAAATATACAAAAACAATGGGAATAATACGTTTACAGAGCAAACCGGAATTTCATTGAGCGGTGAATATAATGGATCTTCTTTATGGGGTGACTTTGATAATGATGGCGCATTGGATATTATGATAAATGGAAGAAAATCCGCATCGGTTGATTCAAGTCATTTTTATAGGAATTTCACTTTAGTAGCAAACCATGCTCCAAATGCACCAACAAATCTACGTACGACCATTGTAGGTAATGATATTAAATTTAAATGGGATAAATCTACAGACATAGAAACCTCGCAGAATGGACTCAATTATAATCTATACCTTTATGAATCGGGACAAAACAATTTCTTACGGAGCCCACAGTCAGATACTGCAAATGGGTTTCATCGAATTGCCAGTATAGGGAACATACAATATGACACGAATGGATATATCATTAAAGGTTTTTTTCATAATGACAGAACATACAAATGGGGCGTACAGGCCATAGATGCGGGTTTAAAAGCAAGTGCTTTTTCAACGCCTAATACTTTTCCCGGTTTCCAAATTTTAAATGAGCCCTCTAGTATTACAATTTGCCCAGGGAAAGATACTTTATTCACTCTCTTTGCAAGCGGAAATGGGTTGCACTACAAATGGTATCGCAATAATATAGAAATACCTAATTCAGATAGTAATAATTTGGCTATTTTAAATGTATCGTCATCAGATACGGGGATGTATTTCTGTAAAGTGTTTGACAGCAATGATTCAATAATTAGCGATACGGTTAATTTAATTTTAAATTCAAATTTGCCTGGTATTGCTTCACAAATAATTGGGGCTACCAATATTTGCCAAGGAATGAATATTAGTTATTCTACAGCACCTATTCCAGATGTAGTTTCCTACATATGGACATTACCAACCGGGGCCACTGGTACAAGCACAACAAATAATATTACTGTTTCTTATTCAGCGACGGCACAATCAGGAAATATTACTGTAATAGGGACTAATACCTGTGGAAATGGACCTGCTTCATCATTGCCTGTTACAATCTTGAATGTACTCCCCCCCCCTCTCGATATTATTAGTGGACTTGATAGTGTATTTGTCGACCAAGAAAATTTACAGTATTCTATTTTGCCCACTCCAAATACCGATTCTTATATTTGGACCTTACCCTCGGGAGCCACAGGCAGCAGTATTACTGACAGTATTTTAGTTAGTTTCATTGGTAATCCTCAATCCGGGACAATAAGTGTAAAAGGACACAATGTGTGTGGAGATGGTGTAGTTACTACAAAAGTTATTACAATAAAATCGAGATTTGAGGTACAAACAGGAATTTCACTTCCTAATGTTGCCCAAAGTTCGGTTGCATGGGGAGACTACAATAATGATGGATGGTTGGATTTAATAATCACAGGATATACCGGAACGAGTTGTATTTCGAAAATATATAAAAATAATGGAGATAATACATTTGCAGAACAGACCGGAATTAATTTAACGGGTGTTTGCTATGGCTCAGTTGCATGGGGAGATTTTAACAATGATGGATGGCTTGACATTTTATTGACCGGAAGTACAAGTTATTCTAATCAAACTTCCAATTCGGAAATTTACTTAAATAATAGAAATGGCACGTTTAGTAAACAAAATGGAATAAGTTTAATTGGAGTTCATCAAGGGTCCGTAGTCTGTGGAGATTATAATAATGATGGATGGTTAGATATTTTACTTACAGGTGTTTCGGCATCGGGTCAAATTTCGAAAATTTATAAAAACAATGGAAATAACACTTTTACTGAACAAACAGGGATTGTGCTAACCGGTGTCTATCAAAGCTCTGTTGCATTCGGCGATTATAATAATGATGGTTGGTTGGATATATTATTGACCGGTCTTAATGGAACAACTCGCATTTCGAAAATTTATAAAAACAACGGTGATAATAGCTTTACTGAGCAAACTAGTATTGGTTTAGATAGTGTTTTTACTTGTTCAGTTGCATGGGGTGATTATAATAATGATGGCTATTTGGATATTTTATTAACGGGAAGAGGTATTTCAAGTAAAATAGCAAAAATCTTCAAAAATAATGGTAATAATACATTTACCCAGCAAACAAGTATTTTGTTAACAGGTGTTGATTATAGTTCTGTTGCATGGGGTGATTATAATAATGATGGATTGTTAGATATATTATTGACTGGGAGTACAGGATCAGTTTTCATTTCTAAATTATATAAAAACAATGGCAATAATACATTTACAGAACAAACAGGAAATTTATTAACTGGGGTAAGTGGAGGTAGCATTGCATTTGGGGACTATGACAATGACGGGGATCTAGACATTTTACTTACAGGAAATACCAATTCGACAATTACAACAAAAATATATAAGAACAAATATACCCCCCAAAATAACGGACCAAATGCTCCCTCTAATCTTCATAGTGCAATTATTGGAAATGATGTAAGTTTAAAATGGGATAAAGCCGCTGATATTGAAACGCCTCAAATGGGACTAAACTATAATTTATTTTTAACAGAGTTTGGACAAAACATCTATTCTCGGAGTCCTCAGTCGGACACAGTAAATGGTTTTCACAGAGTAGCAACCATTGGTAATATTCAATATGATACTAATGGTTATATCTTAAAAGGGGTTATACAACCTAATAAATCCTATGTGTGGAAAGTGCAGGCTATTGATGCAGGTTTAAAAGGAGGGGCTTTTTCAACCACTGACGTATTTTCGAACAATGATATATTAAGTCAGCCTATAAATGTAACCTCTTGCTTAAGTGGAAATGCATTGTTCAATATCATTCTTTCTGGAACCCCTTTAACCTATCAATGGTATCGAAATGGGGTCCCTTTATCCAATTCAAATAACGATACATTATTTATTTCAAATGTTTCCTATAATGATACAGGAAGTTATTATTGCAAATGTGTTACAACGAATAGCAATTTTACAAGTAATACCGCAAGATTGATTATTTTAGCCCCACCAGCAAATGCTACTTCTATTAATGGAAGTAATCACATTTGTCATGGCCAAACAAATGTTTATTATTCAGTAGCTCCTATTGCAAATGCAACTTCCTATATATGGACTTTGCCCAATGGTGCGACAGGTGTCAGTATAACGAATAGTATCTATGTAAATTTTAGTGATTCAGCTCAATCCGGGATTATTAGTGTATATGGACATAATAGCTGTGGGGATGGTTTGATTTCTACTTTAAATATTACAGTATTTCATAATTTACCGGATTCTGCAATGGTAATTTCAGGTTTGACTGATGTTTGTTTTGGCTTAAACAATTACAACTATACGATCTTTCCAATAGCAAATGCAGAGTCCTATTTATGGACTATTCCGACTGGAGCCAGCGGAACGAGTAGTACAAATACGATTACGCTTAATTATAGTTCTAATGCCCAATCTGGTAATATTTCAGTCAAGGGACATAATGTATGTGGAAACGGAACAGAATCTATTCTCCCAATTAATGTTTTAAGTTTGATTCCAGGATTAATAACAGGGATGGACAGTGTTAATGTTGGACAGGATAGCGTAGTGTATTCTATCCCTGTTCTTGCTAATGCCGACTCCTATATTTGGACACTTTCAAGCGGAGCAACAGGAGCCAGTTCAACGAATACTATAAAGGTAAATTTTAGTAATGCTGCAGTTTCAGATACAATAAGTGTAAGGGGTCATAACAATTGTGGTGATGGCCCAATTGTTACTAAAGTCATTACGGTGGTACCGGCATTTCAGGAACAAACCGGCATTTCGTTAGCACCATTGCAATATAGTTCTGCAGCATGGGGGGATTATAATAACGATGGATACTTAGATGTTTTACTTATTGGAGATGGGACTACAATTTGTTCTAAAGTTTATAAGAACAATGGAGATAATACTTTTTCTGAACAAAATGGAATTACATTGACTGGACTCTACTCAGGTTCAGCAGAATGGGGGGATTATAATAATGACGGATGGCTCGATATATTAATCACAGGTTGGAACGGTAATATGGGAGCGACAAAATTATATAAAAATAATGGAAACAATACTTTCACAGAACAAACCAACATGGGCTTAATTGGGGTAGTTGGTGGATGTGCCAAATGGGGGGATTATAATAATGATGGTTGGATAGATATACTCATCGTGGGAAGCAGTGGGTCAACAAAAATCGCAAAAGTTTATGCAAATAACAAGAATAATACCTTTACAGAACAAACAAATATTTCATTGACAGGAGTAGATGCGGGCAGTGCAAATTGGGTAGATTATAATAATGATGGATTTTTAGATATTATGATTACTGGAAACGTAATTGGGACTAATAACATTTCAAAGCTTTATAAAAATAACGGAAATAACACTTTCACTGAACAAACCGGAATTTCTTTTAGCGGAGTATATAATAGTAATGTATCATGGGGAGATTATAATAATGATGGTTGGATAGATTTACTGCTTACAGGATATACAGGCAGTAGTTATGTTTCAAAAATATACAAAAACAATGGAAATAACACTTTCACAGAACAAACCGGAATTTCATTAACAGGGGTAGATCTGGGAAGTGTAGCATGGGGGGATTATAATAATGATGGGTGGCTAGATATTTTACTAAGTGGTTTTACGGGCAGTTCGAGTATTTTCAAAATATATAAGAATAACAAAAATAATAGCTTTTCGGAACAAAGTTTAATTCCCTTGACTGGCCTCTATCGTAGCTGTGTTAGCTGGGGGGATTATGATAATGATGGAGATTTAGATTTTTTGTGCAGTGGAGCCGGGGTGGCAAATGTGACGAAAGTTTATAAGAATTTATCGACCACATACAACACTCCACCTGCAACTCCCACTAATTTACAAAGTCATTACAATGGAAATAATCTTAATTTATCATGGGGAAAATCCACTGATGATCATACTCCATCAAACGGCTTATCTTATAATATTTATATGGGAAGTACTCCGAATAGTTCTAACCTTTTATCTCCTATGACCAATATAGACAATGGGTTTAGAAGAGTAGTCCTTCTTGGGAATTCTTCCGCTGATACCAGTATTATTGTGAAACTCCCTCCCTATCCATCTTTTTATTGGAGCGTTCAGGCTATTGATAATGCTTATAAAGGAGGGAATTTTGCAACAGCGAATATAGTCCTAAACAATTATCCACCAGGATTACAAGCTACTTTTGTAAAAGATACCAATACTTCTTTAGACACAAATATCATCTCATGGGTAAGAGGGTTGGGGACAGCTTGCGCAGTATTTATTCATCAAGGAGAAACAGGTCAAGCTTTTCCGCTTGATAATATTATATATAATCCCAATAAAGAGTTTGGAAGTGGTGATCAAATAGCATCTTCAGGATGGTATTGTGTTTATAATGATACCGGAACTACAGTAAACATAACAGGTCTTGCCTTTGGAACAATATACAGGGTTATGGTTTGTGAATATAACGATTTTGGAGCCGGACCAAAATATTTGATAGACACTGCTACCAACAATCCAAATAATGTTCAAATAAACCAATTTATGCTTCAGCCATTAGTTTTATTATCGGGCTCATCTTGCGGTAGAAAAACATGGGGCGATTTTAATAATGATGGTTGGTTAGATATTAATTCAAAAGGTCAGATTTATTTAAATAATGGAAATAAAACATTCACATTATCAAGCACCCTGGAAAGTGGTGATGATTTCGCGCCAGGTGATGCTAATAATGATGGATACTTAGACCTTTTTAATCCAAGTTCTGGTTATCCTTATTATTATCCGATGCTATATATCAATAATGGAGACAATACTTATTCGGGAGGATATCAGTTGAATTTGACCGGGGCTTCTCCCGGAAAATGCACCTTAGCTGATTTTACTAACGATGGAAAACGGGATGGAGCTATAATAGGTGATGAAGGAACAATGGTATATTGTAAATTATTACAAAACAACGGAAGTTCAATCAATCGATTTTCACTAAAACAAGCCTGGGGAACCTCATTAAAGAATTATGGAAGTTGTGAGTTTGGAGATTTAAATAACGATGGGTGGCTCGATTTTTTTTATACAGGGATTTCTTCTTCTCTTTCAGTTTTTAAAAATTCTAATAATGGTGTAGACATGTCAAGTTATTACATAGGAAGTGGGGCTTCCGGAAAAGATGCTATTTGGGCTGATTATAATAATGATGGAAAGCTTGATATTTTGACATCTAACGGCGTTTTGTATAGAAATGATTCTGCAAACACTACATTTATTCAAAATGCCGCAATATCCTTGTCATATACTAATTTCGGGAGCATTGCAATTGGAGATTATAATAATGATGGTTTATTGGATTTTATGATATCAGACCTGGGTTATACAAGATTATTTAAGAATAAAGGTAACAATACTTTTAGTGATGAACTAGGCTTTAGTCTGCCTGCAAATTGTAACCCTTCCTTTGCTGACTATGATAATGACGGCGATTTAGATATCTTATATTCAGATGGAAACACTTTAAAGTTATTGGAAAACAAAACACCTTATTTTAACACACTAGCTTCTGCCCCACCCAATGTGAATGCTGTGGTATCAGGAACAGACATTACTTTTTATTGGGATAAATCGAATGACAACCAAACGCCACAGGATGGATTAAGTTATAATTTATATTTGTTTGAAAGTGGACAAAACTCTTTTGTTCGCAGTCCCCAAGCAGATATTAATAGTGGGTTTAATAGGGTAGCCGCAATTGGGAACATTCAATATACTCCTGGAGGTTATACTTTAAAAGGAGTTATCCAGCCTAATAAAATTTATCGTTGGAGCATTCAGGCAATTGATAATGGTTTAATGGGGGGCAAGTTTTCAGCCCAACATGTGATTACAAATTTTGGTGTTACAATTGAGCCAGAAAATACTTTAGCCTGTCAGGGTCAAAATGCGATGATGAAACTAACTGCAATTGGTCCGAATATCAATTACAAATGGTATTTTGACGGAATCGAAATACCGGGATCAAATAATGACACTTTGATTATTCCAAATATATCCGCTTTAGATACAGGAAATTATTATTGTAAAGTATATAATACAACGGATTCTTCATATAGTAACACTGTAAAACTAGGATTTCAAAGTCTACCGGGAAATGCTCTTACCATATGCGGCCCTGCTAATATTTGTCAGGGTGAAAATCATGTTAACTATATCACTCCCTCCATTCAAAATGCAAGTTCTTATGTATGGACTCTTCCAAATGGGACAACAGGAACAAGTTCAACCAACAACATTTGGGTTGATTATGGATTATCTTCACTACCCGGGATTATTACAGTAAAAGGACAAAATACTTGTGGTTCAGGGGGCACTTCTTTTAAGGCAATAAATGTAAATCCTTTGCCCTATTCACCTTCTTCAATAAGTGGCGATTCTACAGTATGTGTTGGAACTAACAATGTAATGTATTCTGTCCCTCTAATTGCCAATGCGAATTCTTATATATGGACACTGCCTAACGGAGCAACAGGAATTAGCACAACAAATAGCATTTTAGTTAACTATAGCATTTCTGCTCAATCCGGGAATATTAGCGTTAAGGGTCATAATAATTGTGGGGATGGCCCTTCATCTACCTTTTCAGTTACGTTGAAACCTATGCCCGATGATGCTCAAAACATCAGTGGCACATCTCCTGTTTGCACTGGAACAAATAATGTAATGTATCATATAACCAGTATCCAAAATTGTCTTTACTACATATGGACTTTACCCAATGGAGCTTCAGGCCAGAGCTTAGCTGACAGCATTTTTGTTAACTATAGTGATTCGGCTCAATCCGGAAATATTACAGTGAAAGGGCACAACGACTGTGGAGATGGTCATTTGGCATTGTTGGCAATAACGATAAATCATTTTCCTGCTAATGCTCAAAAAATTGTTGGAGATACAAATATCTATTCAGGGACGAATAATGTGCTCTATTCGGTGGCTGGCATTCAATATGCTGATTCTATTCTTTGGACATTGCCCATTGGAGTGTTTGGAAATAGTCTGACTAACTTAATCTTACTTAATTTTAGTGACTCTGCTCAATCAGGTAACATCACCGTAAGGGGGAAAAACGCTTGTGGATTAGGGGCTATTTCAATTGAAGCAATTCATGTTTCGCCTTCATTTAAAATCCTAAACTTACATCTTTTCTTAGAAGGCTTGTTTAATACACTTACGAATAATATGAATGAGGCCCTGGATATAAACTGGAATTCGGGCATAACATTTGCAAAATATGGTGCAGGTATTGCCGATAAGATTCAGGTAGATTTATATGCACAAAATCCTCCTTATAATTATGTTGTGGGGTATACCGACATTAATTTAACTACTAATGGATTGGCTTCTTTTCAGGTTCCGGCAAACATTAATGGGAATTTTTATTTAAAGATTAGTACACGTAATCATTTAGTGGTTTGGTCGGCAATTGCGGTGCCTTTTAATACAGCTACAATAAATTATGATTTTACTACTCTTGCTGCAAATGCCTATCAAGCTCCCGGGGGTAATGATCCACAAATCCAAATAGCATCAGGCATTTTTGCATTCTTCCTTGGTGATTTAGATCATAGTTTTAGTGTTGATTTTGATGACTTCAATCTCTTTGAACCCTATTTAACCGATGGTACTTTTGGTTTTACGATTGCCGATTTCAATGGGAATGGATTAGTGGATTTTGATGATTTCAATTTGTTTGAACCAAGGCTTAATCAGGGTCCTATTTCGCAATATCCGGGGATGAAGAAGAAATAAGGCTGTCGGAGGGGAATATTATTCTTTTTATTGATTATGCACTTTTGTACCAGAAAGGATATACCCCAGCAATAAGTAC
>JBAWXL010000110.1:0-13577 GCA_037144095.1 Bacteroidota bacterium | reverse complement strand
CGTGATATTGCAGAGTTTTGGAGACGGTGGCATATTTCTTTGACCACCTGGTTTCGCGATTATTTATATATCCCACTTGGTGGGAGCAGGGGTGGTAAATGGCAAGCCATACGCAATACCTTTATCATATTTCTGGTGAGTGGCTTTTGGCATGGTGCCAACTGGACTTTCTTGGCTTGGGGTGCTTTTCATGCGTTGCTTTTCATGCCGCTTTTGTTATTGCAACGTAACCGCAAAAATACAAATTCTGTAGCCGAAGGGAGAATGCTACCCAATGTAAAAGAGGTTTTTCAAATGGGAACTACTTTTTTGCTGGTGGTGATTGGGTGGATAATGTTTAGAGCTGAAAGTATTAGAGTGGCAGTGCATTATATTGAGAGGATGTTTAATATGAGTTTGATGAGTGTGCCAAATTACGTTACCGGTATGAAAAAAACATTTTTTTGTCTGCTGATATTAATTTCTGTGGAATGGATTCAAAGGAACAAAAAACATGGTTTAGATATACACATGATTAAAACTCCTATCGTAAAATACGGGATATATTTTGCTTTAGTTTGTTTAATTATTTGGTTTGGTGGAAAGTCTGAAACATTTATTTATTTTCAATTTTAATTATGACAAAGTTTATCCTTAATCTTGTTACTTTTATTTCTTTAGCGCTTCTAGTAATTATTTTGATATTATCTATCTTAAATTACAGCAACTTTTCAAAAACACATTTTCAAAATATGCCAATAAATAACGTTTCAAATTCAACTTGCTTAAACGCAAAAATTGATCATTTAATTGTAGCAGACAACTGTAAAAATGCTACATTTTTGATTGCTGGTTCATCAATGTCATTAAATAATATTTCTGGTGGAATTATACAGAATCGTACAAATAATATTGTTTATAATTTATCCTCTTGGGCATTCAAACCTAAATCAACAGATTATTTGATTCAATCAATGAATCTTGAAAAAATAAAATATTTATTGGTTGCTTTTAATAATGTTGATTTTAAAGGGGATTTTTATCAAGGTTCAAAAGAAGGAATTACAATAGACTTTAAATCAACTAAATACTTTATAAATGAGAATATTGGAAAACGCATTATTAGCATTCTTACAAAATTTAATGCTAAAACATTTACTGCTGATTGGACTTATAGATGTAAATTTCAAACAGTAAATAATGCTCAAGAATCAATTAAATTTGATAAATATGGCTCAGTAATGCTTGAACATACAGGGTTTAAAATAAATATGGATAGATGGAAGGAAGGATATAAAGATACTATTGGTTTTTATAATTCCTTTCTACATGATGTTACAATCCTTGATTCTACCTGCAATAAAAATAAAATTAGGTTGATATTGGTTTATCTACCTAATAGACCTTTATTACTTACTAAAAATGACAAGTCTAAAAATAAAATGATTTCGAAAATACTTGAATCGAAATTCGGCAAAAGATATTTAGATATGCAAAACATAGAAATACCTACAAGACAATTCTGTGATGGAATGCATATGTTTAGAGATGGAGCTGAAAGTATAACAAATTCTATTATAGACTCATTAGTCAATAAAAAGCTGATAAACATAGAAAAAGTTATTTCCAAAAAAAAATAAAATCAATTTGGCTTTTATAATTTTTCTAGAATATGATGAAATTCAGACTGAAATTTTAAAGTGTATTGTATTAATGGGTTTTCATACAATGAGTTTTGTCATTTCTTTTATTCAAAATCAAAATTATATTTTTTCAATGGAGATAAATCAATAACTACTAACGCAAAAAGTTTTAGTGATCCAATGCATTCAAATCAACAATTTAATATGGAAATCATTGATAGTATTTGGGGAATTAATAAGAACTTAAAATTTGTGCAAATAAAGTTGATTAAATAGGTTTAATTTATTTCCCTATCTTTGTATATTTTTATTCAACAAATCTACATCATCCAACAATAACTAATTTATGCCAACAGCTATTAAATTCGAAAATATTTCAAAACAATACCGTCTAGGACTTGTATCTACTAAAACGATTAGTCATGATGTCAATCGCTGGTTTCAGACTAATATACGTGGAAAAGAAGATCCTTACTTGTTGATAGGCGATGTAAATGACCGTTCTACCAAAGGAGATAGTGATTATGTCTGGGCTTTGAAAGATATAGATTTTGAGGTACAGCAAGGTGATGTACTTGGTATAATCGGAAAAAACGGTTCAGGAAAATCTACTTTGCTAAAAATACTCTCAAAAGTAACAGCACCTACCACTGGTAACATCAGACATACTGGACGTATCGCGGCACTACTTGAAGTAGGTACAGGTTTCCACCCAGAATTGACAGGGCGCGAAAATATCTATATGAACGGTGCCATTATGGGAATGACTAAAGCTGAAATTACCCGGAAACTGGATGAAATTGTTGATTTTTCTGGTGTGGAACGCTATATTGATACACCTGCTAAACGATATAGTAGTGGTATGACGGTGCGTCTTGGCTTTGCAATTGCCGCTCACTTAGACCCTGAAATTTTGGTTGTTGACGAAGTATTAGCAGTAGGTGATGCAGAATTTCAAAAGAAGGCTATTGGGAAAATGCAGGATGTGAGTAAAGGAGAGGGGAGAACGGTACTATTTGTGAGTCATAATATGGGAAGTATGCAGCAATTGTGTACAAAAGGGTTATTACTTGAAAATGGGAGTGTGAGTTTTTCAGGTACGATAAGTGATACCATATTATACTACCAAAAAGATACAAATAACCAATTGATATTTAATGAATTTGAAGGAGATAAAAATGTATTACAATTGCAATTTGCAAAAGTTGAATCTAGTGATAATACTGTTTTTTACAATTCATCAACAATAAATATATCTTTCAAAGTTAATGTCATAAAAAAAATATCTTCTTTAGTTATTGGTTTTAATATCTATAGTATTTTTGGATATCCAATCGCTAGAGCAGACTATAACGACCATAATAATTTGACGAGCTTAGAGATTGGTGTTTATAATTTTGAATTTCAAATACCAAAATATACTTTTTCTACAGGTGAATATAAAATTGTATTTGACATTGCTGAAGCAAAAGTCAAATGCTACACGACTGAGAAGTCAAATCTAACATTTGAAATAATTGCTGACGAAAGCCATTTTGGAAATATATTTAATGAGAATATAGGAATCAAGAGTTCAATTATCAGAGAAAATTGGCTAAAAAACTATCAAAAAATTCAATAATAATTAGATTCATATTGACTTTCAGTATCTTTTGTAAATGATTAAGTTTAAATAGTTGCGTTAACCAACTTTGCTGATTGAATTCAACGAATACTAAATGCTTAGGAGACACCAGATTTTTATAAATCGGTTACTCACAAAATTGGGAGATTTTTACAAAACCTTATCGAGCTGTAAAAAATCACAAATATAATTTCAAGAAATTAATAATTCAAACTTTTAATATTACAACAAGATTGTAAGTTGAGTTTTTACAGACAAGGATTTAAGAATGAAGTTTAAGTATATTGATTCATTAAGAGGTTTGGCAATACTAGGTGTATTAATTGTTCATTGTTCTCAGTATGGCAACCAATTTTACTCACATAACGTGATTGTAAAATCATTTTTTGAAAATGGGGCAAGGGGAGTCCAATTATTTTTTTTAGCAAGTGCTTTTACTTTGTTTTTTTCTATGGACAATAGAATTAAAAAAGAAAAAACTCCCATAATAAATTATTTTATTCGCAGGTTTTTTAGAATTGCTCCAATGTATTATATAGGAATAATGTACTATTTATGGCAAGATGGTTTAGGTTATAGGTATTGGTTAGCTGATGAGAATTCAATAACAATAGGTAATATTCTCTCTAATGTTTTCTTCCTTCATGGATTTAACCCTTATTGGATGAATAGTGTCATTATTGGTGGTTGGTCAATAGCAGTTGAAATGATTTTCTATTTAATAGTACCCTTTCTTTTTAATAAAATAAAAAATTCTCAGCAAGCTTTTGTGTTTGTTGTGTTTTCTCTTTTATTTAGATACGCATTGAATATTATATTGACTCATCATCAATTAGTACCGGCGAAATGGTTATGGGAGGCTTATTTGTTTTTCTACTTTCCAAGTCAATTACCAATATTTTCGTTGGGTATTCTTCTTTATTTTATAATTAAAGAAAAATATGAAATGAAAATATCACCATTATTAGTTTTAATATCATCAGCAATACTAGTTCTCCATTTACAAGGATTTGAAATATTACCACAACATTTTTTGTTTGGTATTTCATTTGTTTTATTGGCTATTGCTTTAAGTGAATTTGAGTTTAAAGCGCTTGTTAATGTTGTTACCATGAGTATTGGAAAAGTAAGTTATAGCATGTATATTGTTCATTTTGCAGTATTATATTGGCTGGAGAAATTAAATTTCGTAGATTATATAAATGTTACAAGCACATTCTTGAGCGTAATTAATTATGGTATTAGACTTGTGATTTTGATAATTCTAACTGTGATTATTTCAAACGTTTTTTATAAATATATTGAAGTGCCTTTCCAAACTGTTGGAAAAAAACTAATTGCGAAAATAAATAATAACTAGTGATATTATTTATTTGTTGAGTATTTGAAATTATAACCCAAAACCCAATTTTAAATGAAGATAAGTATCATTCTTATAACGTATAATCAAGAAAACTACATCAACCAAGCCATTGAAAGTGTTTTAATGCAAAGATTTGATGGTGAAGTTGAGGTTATTATAGCCGATGATTCATCTTCTGACAAAACCTTGTCAATAATAGAGTCATTTGAATCAACCACTCAATTTAAATTTAAATACTTAAAACAAGAATCAAATCTGGGATATACAAAAAACTATAAACGAGCTTTTGTTGCTTGTGATGGTGATTATATTGCTATTATGGAAGGAGATGACTATTGGATAGATCCATACCGGCTTCAGAAACATGTTGATTTTTTGGATAATCATAGAGAGTGTGTGATGAGTATGAATCGCTTTATTCAGTTTGTTGAGTCTGAATCTTTCTATTTCCATTCTTACTGGGAAGAAAGTGATAAATATAAATATGTTACTAGCCAAATGATGGCTGTAAAAAACAATTTAGGAAATCTATCTGCTTGTGTATTTAGAACAAGTGAGCTGAAAAAAATAAATCAAAATATATTTGATTTAAAAGCTGGTGTTACTGACTGGATATTGGGGATGTCATTAGGTCTGTATGGTTATATTGTAATTTTCAAAGATATTATGTCAGTTTATCGGGTACACAATAATGGTGAGTGGTCAAAGATGGATGAAAATGAAAAGAAACAAACCGTTTTAAGGGAGATAGAGGAGTACAATCAATATCTAGGTTATAAATATGATAAGGAGTTCAAATATCATCTTCAATTGTTGCAGCAACCAAATAAAAAAAACTTGGTTGAATCAATAACACAGTTTGTGCCACCAATTATATTTACATTTATAAAACTATTAATGCCTCCTGTTTTTAGAACTTGGATGAAAGGTAAATAATGCTGTGTTATATGGATGAAAGTATTATAAATATTGAGAATAAACCTCTTTTCTCTGTAATGATGGCAAGTTATAATAATGCCCAATATATTGAAAATGCTCTGAAAAGTGTGTTTGCACAAAGCTATACAAAATGGGAAATAATTATTGTTGATGATGGATCAACAGATAATTCTGATGAAGTTTATGAAAAATACAAAACTGAAAATCGTATAAAGATATTTTTCAATAAGAAAAATGAAGGTGTAGGTTTTACAAAAAGAAAATGCATTGAATTGGCAGAAGGTGAATTATGTGGCTTTTTAGATACCGATGATTTGTTAACTGAAAATGCGTTAGAAATTATGGTTAATCTACATAAAGTAAAACCCAATTGTAGTTTAATATACTCTACATTTTTTATTTATCAGGGTGAGAATGATATTAAACCTGCTTGGGATTATATTGGTAAAATTGATGAGAATGAAGACTTATTGATAAGTTCAAAAAACATGGTTTCCCATTTTGCTACATTTAAGAAGTCTTTTTATTTAAAAACTTTAGGGATTGACATAAGTTTATTATCTGCGGAGGATAAAGATTTGTACTTAAAGCTTGAAGAGGTAGGCGATTTGTATTACCAAAATGAACCACTGTATTATTATAGAGTTGATAATGAAAATTCAGTATCAAGAGGGTCTGTAGAAAAGGTAAGAATAGCCAATTATTATTTATCTTTGACCCATCTTAGGGCATTTAAAAGAAGAATAACTGGAAACTCATCACTTTATAGAAAAAATAAGTTGTTGTATCTGTCATATATGTACCGAAATTTGAAGTTGTATAATGAAAATAGAAAATCTTTAAGCTTATTTTTTATTTTTGATTATGTTTTTCTATATTTGAAGTTTAGCAATTATTCGATAAGGTCATTTATAAATGTTATTAAGCTAAATAAACTAGTTACAAAGTTTCTCCTATTTTATAGTAAATAAATATTTTAATTATGAATTTACCTTTAATTTCTGTGATAGTTCCGTGTTACAATCAATCAGTATATTTGAAGGAAACGTTAGATTCTGTTTTGGCACAAACTCATACAAAATGGGAATGCATAATTGTGAACGATGGTTCGACTGACGAAACAGAAATTATTGCAAATACTTATTGTATCAAGGATAAACGATTTATTTATATTCGTAAAGTAAATGGTGGCCTATCTTCCGCACGAAATGCCGGTTTAAAATTAGCTACAGGTGAATATATTCAATTTTTGGATTCTGATGATTTGATTAGAGAAGATAAGTTTGAAATTCAATTATCCAGTTTGACTGAAAATAATGCTGATGTATTAGTATCAAATCACAATTTATTTATAGAAAATTTAAAAAATACATTTGAAAATCATTTTTCGAATGCTACTTATAATTTTACTCAAGAGGGCTTTTTATATCAATGGAATGTTGATTTTGTAATTGCAATTCATTCTGGGCTTTTCAGCAGGAAATTTTTAATTGATAACGAAATTTTATTTGACGAAACTGTAAAAGCGCGTGAAGATTGGATTTTTTGGTGTACTTTAGCAATCAATAATGCAACATTTAGTCATCAAGATTTTAAATTAGCACATTATAGGGTACACAAAGGTAGTATGACTAATGATAGAAATAGGATGTTGGTTTCACTTTTTGTTTCTACTTTTGTGGTTCAAGAGCTATTGCCAGAAACAATGAAAGTTGAATATAGAAATAATATTGCAAAAATATTACTTGACAAAGTTTCAATAGAATTTGGTAATAGCGAGAATGCACAAAAAGCTAATTCAATTGATTATAAAATAGGATACATAATTCTGTTTCCCTTTCATAGAGTTTCGGGTATAATAAAAAAAATCATCAGAAAGTTTTTAAAATAGTCAGTAGAAATGAAAGTATTAGCTATAGTTGTATCCTATAACGGAATGCAATGGTATGACCGTTGTTTTTCAAGTTTGCAAGCATCAACATTGCCCATAGATGTTTTTGTTGTTGATAACGCCTCTTCTGATAATTCGGCAGCTTTTATTAAAACTAATTTCCCTATGATCCATTTAATTGAGTCACCAGTGAACCTAGGTTTTGGACATGCAAACAATAAAGGTATGCGTTATGCTTTGGATAATGGATATGATTATGTATTTTTGCTAAATCAAGATGCTTGGTTAGTTCAAACTAACACTATTGAACAACTTATAAAAGGGCATACAAATCATCCCAAATATGGAATAATTAGCCCAATGCATTTGTATGGAAGTGGAGAAAAAGTTAGCAAGGGAATGATAATGGATTTAGTAAGCCATAACCATTCAACTTATGATTTGCTTTCGGATTTATATTTTAATAGGGTTTTAAATGAAATCTATTTAGTTGATTATGTTTGTGCCGCAGCATGGTTAATCCCCTGTTCAGTGTTAAAGACAGTTGGTGGATTTGACCCAATATTTTTTCATTATGGCGAAGACGATAATTATATGCAACGTTTAGTTTATCATGGTTTTAGTATCGGTATTTGCCCAAAAGTCAGTATTTGTCACGATATGGAGTTCAGAGGTGGTGATTATGGAAAAGAAAATAACAACTGGAAAAAGAGTATGATGGTAGAATTTGCCGATGTGAATAAACCATTGATAATTAATAAGATAAAATTGAAATATATTTCAAAAGCAATGCAACAAGTATTATTTCTGAGATTATCACATGCAATAACTAATTATAAAGTGGCACTTTTTATTCAAAAGAATTATAAATCAATTGCAAATAGCTATAATAAAAATAGAACTAAGGCTTCTAATTGGATTTAAATTTATACTTTTATAAATAAGTATACTATGTATATAATTATTTGTAATTAAATATATGAATATAGGATTCAATTGACTTTGTTATAAAAAAACATTATATTATTATTATTATCTTGCGATAAAGAGATTAAATATGTTAGAAACTCCAGTATTATTTATGATTTTTAATAGGCCTGATACCACTCAACAGGTTTTTAATGCCATTAAAAAGCAGCAGCCAACAAAATTATTTGTGGGTGCAGATGGACATAGACGGGATAAGGATGAGGCCGAATTATGTGAATATACAAGAGAGATTATTAAGCAGATTGATTGGGATTGTGAATTACATACATTATATAGAACTGAAAATTTAGGTAGTAAAGATGCAGTACGAGGTGCTATTGATTGGATGTTTACTTTTGTGGAGGAAGGTATTATTTTAGAAGATGATTGTTTGCCTGATGATTCTTTTTTTTCTTTTTGTCAATTAATGTTGAATACTTATAGAAATGAAACTAAAATTAAAATAATATCTGGGTCGAATTATTTCTATGAGCAATTCAATCATATAAATTCATACTGCTTTTTGCCATATACTTTTATATGGGGTTGGGCAACATGGAAAAATCGATGGGAAGAAGTTTCCTTTGATGACAAAACATTTAATCCTGATCAATATAAAAATAAATTGAAGGAGATTTGTTATAATTCAAAATTAATGGAAAATCATCTTTTTGCAGAAGTGAACACTACAATAAAAGGACAACAAAATGCTTGGGATTCTTACCTATTATTGAGTTCTGTTTTATCTGATGGATTGTCTATTGTTCCAAATAGAAATTTGATATCAAATATTGGGGAACAAAGTTCACGAACCAATGAAATTGTAAAAAAACAAGCGCAAAAATATTCATCTTTCAGGAAACCACTAGTTTCCATGGATAGTGCTACAATTATACATCCCAATGAGATTTCATTAGATTACAAAAAAAATAAATCAACAATAATTGGCATCAGCAAATGTTTGGTTGGGGAATTATACTTTTTACCTCCATTTATACGAAGACGCATTTATAAATTAATTAAGTTTAAAGATATATATTGGGTAGGCCGTCAATGTAGACGTTTGTTACTACCATATTTTCCATTTTTGAAAGCGAAAGAAATACAAACAGGAAAACTACAAAGATATGCAAAACATACAGGTGTAAATACAGAAAAAAACAAAAGTGATTGTTTGGCAATAATTGTACCTTGTTTTAAACATGCTATTTTCTTGAAGAAGTGTTTAGATAGTATAAAAAATCAAACGGTTTTACCTAATAAATTGATTATAGTAAATGATGCTTCGCCTGATCATACGCCAAAAGTAATTTTGGATTTCATTACAAGTAATCCCCAAGTAGATGTTTTACAAATACAAAACCCTACTAATATTGGACAAGCTGCTTGTATAAATAAAGCTATTGAGGCACATTATGCTGATTTATATATGATAGTAAATGATGATGATTGTTTATTACCTAGAGCTGTAGAACATCAACTTGATGTTTTTAGAAAGAATGAAGATATTCATTTATTTGGAGCTTCAGGATTTATTGTAACAGATAATGCAGAAATTGACAAGCAGCTTCAAGTATCCCATTTAATTGAGCCCAACGTTCAATTCCGCTATCCAGAAGCTTGTTGGAGTTACAAAGAAAACAATGATTTGAATATGATGCATACTTCTTCTGCTTTTACAAGAATAGCCTGGGGACATGTAGGGGGGTATTATACTGATAAAACAAAACGGCTTGTTCCCTTTTCTGACCGCGATTTTCAGTTGAGGGTTAATGCTTGTTTTGTTGTTGGAGTTGATGATAAATTACCACTTGGCTTTTGGAGAAGCAATAGTAGTGTAGATCGTGGTTTAAATTCATAAATAATATCAATGATGAAGTTGATAAAAAAAATTGCCTATTATTTCGGGTTCGAACTAAAACGGGTTAAAGATAAGCATCCAATATTATTTAATGTTTTTAATACGACAAATCAAAAACGGGTTTTAATTTCATATTTAAAAGAACCTTTTTTGACTGGAAAAGATTTAAAACATTCCAACAAATTTGAATGCTACACTGCTGCAGAAATATTTTCGGAATTAGGATATCAAGTAGATGTTATAAATTTATATGCTAACACAGAGGTGAATTTCGATGAATATGATGTGATTTATGGGCAAGGTCCAGTTTTTGAAAGATCTTTTTATTGTGAAAATAAAATAAAAAGAATCTTTTATGCAACTGGATGCAATGTTTATTTTTCAGATATTGAAAGTGCAAAGAAAATACGACAATTCTATTTTCAAAAAAATACTCTTTGTTTAAATTCAGGGCGACTTGCAAATTTTACTTTGACTTTATCTGTATTTCTATCTGATAAAGTAATAGTTTTAGGAAATAAATTTGTATTAAACACTTTTACTCGTTTTGATAATCTTGTTGAAAGATATACAAACTTAAATGCTTTTTTCTTTGATGTGTATGATATCGACTTGGAAAAAAAAGATTTCTCAAAAGCTAAAAAACATTTCCTTTGGTTTGGTAGTTATGGTTTGTTGCACAAAGGTTTAGATGTAGCAATTGAAGTGTTTTCAAAACGAGAAAATTTAGTGTTGCATATTTGTGGAGCTGATTTTGATTTTGAAAAAAAATTCTTTGATTACTATTCAACTGTACTTTCTAAATGCGATAATATAGTTAATCATGGTTTTGTTGATTTAGAATCAAATGAGTTCAAAAACTTAATGGAGTTCAGCGCATTTGTAATTTTTCCGTCTGTAAGTGAGGGCGGGGCAGTAGCATTGCTTAATGTTATGGCTAATGGTGGTCTAATTCCAATAATAAGTAAGTCAACAGGGTTGGATATTGGAAATTTAGGGTGGCAGCAAGATGAATGTTCTTATGATTCGTTTAATGAGGCAATCATTGTTGCAAACAAAACAGATCCAACAAGACTAAAACAGATGGCAATTGAATTAAAGTCTGAGATACGGGAAAATTATACAATTGAAAAATATAGAAACAATTTAAAAAATATAATTAATTTAACGCTGAGTTAATATAAGATGTTTTTAACTTTTTACTGTAAATTGAAAACCCTATTTGTAAAGCGCAAATAAATATATATTTAAGGTTAAATGGTTAAATGTTAAATTGAGTTGGTGCAATTATATTTTTTAAGTGGTTATAAACAAAAATCTTCAAAAATGAAAAATAATGGTTCTATTGTTGCTAAAATTATTCGAAAATTAAGAAAATGGAACTCTCTATTGTTCTGCAAGTTGATTGATGTACGCGTTCTTGCCGAATCATTAAATAAAATCAATATAGAAGCTTTGATGACTTGTGTTACTGCAAGAGAGGGAGTCATATTAAGAAGTACCGCAAATATTGTAAATCCAGGTAGAGATAAATCAAAAATAATACTTGGAAAAAAAGTATTAGTTGATGGAGAATTACATGTGTTTAACTATGGCGGTAAAATTGAAATTGGTGAGTATTCATATATAGGGACAGGAACAAGGGTATGGTCAGGAGAACTAGTATCAATAGGTAAAAATGTACTTATATCTCATAATGTTGGTATTTCAGATACTACTGCACATGAAATAGATTATATTGAAAGAGCAGAACGCTATAAAGATTTACTTGTAAATGGGCATCCTAAGGATAAAGCAAGTATTAGAACTGCACCAATTATTATTGAAGATAATGTATGGATAAATTTTAATTCAATAATAATGAAAGGGGTAACTATTGGTAAAGGTGCAATTATTGCTGCCGGAAGTATTGTTACTAAAGATGTCCCTCCTTTCACTTTGGTAGCTGGAAATCCAGCAAAAGTTGTAAAATATTTAGGAATAAAAGAATAAAAGTAGAATTAAAAAAGTATATAATGAAAATAGCTTTAATTACTGGAATTACAGGACAAGACGGATCTTATTTGGCAGAGTTTTTAATAGAAAAGGGATATGAAGTACATGGGATAGTACGTAGATCATCTCAATTTAATCGTACAAGGATAGAGCATCTTTATATTGAAGAAATGATTGAAGATATGCACTTAAAGAAGAAGTTAACACTGCATTATGGTGATATGACTGATTCCAGTTCGTTGGTACGTATTATTCAAACTGTAAAACCCCACGAAATATATAATTTGGCTGCTCAGTCGCATGTGAAAGTATCGTTTGATGTGCCAGAATACACCGCTGAGACTGATGCTATAGGTACACTCCGTATTTTGGAAGCGGTTCGTATTTTAGAAATGGAAAATAAAGTACGTATTTATCAAGCCTCCACTTCAGAGCTTTATGGTTTGGTACAGGAAATACCTCAAAGTGAAACTACACCCTTTTATCCTCGGTCACCTTATGGTATTTCAAAGCAATTTGCTTTCTGGATGACAAAAAATTATCGTGAAGCATATAACTTATTTGCAGTTAATGGAATACTTTTTAACCATGAAAGTGAACGTAGGGGTGAAAACTTCGTAACAAGAAAAATTACTCTTGGCGCTGTAAGAATAGCAACAGGAGTTCAAAAAAAACTATATCTCGGCAATTTGAATTCTTTGCGTGATTGGGGATATGCAAAAGACTATGTAGAATGTATGTGGCTAATGTTACAACATGATACTCCTGAAGATTTTGTGATTGCTACAGGTGAAATGCACACAGTAAGAGAATTTTGTGATATTGCTTTTCAAGAAGCTGGTATTGAGATTGTATGGCAGGGAATAGGAGTAGAAGAAAAGGGATTAAATAAACAAACAGGAGAAGTGATTATTGAAGTGGATCCAGTTTTTTTCCGCCCAACAGAAGTTGAATTGCTATGCGGAAATCCAGCTAAAGCAAAAACTGTTTTGGGGTGGAATCCAAACAAAACCTCTTTTCAAGAATTGGTTACAAAGATGGTTCAGTCAGATTTTGAATATATCAAAATTGCAAAGAGAATTTGATTTGAGATTTTGGTTTAATGTGGAAATACTGTTAACCTCAATAGGCACAATAGAAAATATGTAAAATAAAATAAAGAGCACAATAGGCAAATACCTTACGGTATTTTAAGATGTGAACTATTGTTCCTATTGTGGTTTACTCTTTAGTTTGTTAGAATTAATAATTATATAAAATGATTATCCGCAAAGCGTCCTATTGTAAATTTTAGATTTGAAATCAGGAGCATA
>JBAWXL010000109.1:0-13588 GCA_037144095.1 Bacteroidota bacterium | reverse complement strand
GTACTTATTGCTGGGGTATATCCTTTCTGGTACAAAAGTGCATAATCAATTAATTATATGATGATTATTGATCGATTCCATATAAAATTTGGAATTATACTTTTCTTATTAATTATGATTTTACATTTCCCCTGTAAAGGAAATATTGAATCTCCACCACCTCTGCCTATTAATGATGAATGTTCTGGGGCTATTGCTATTACTGTTGACACAATGTGTAATTTTGCTACTTATTCAAGTATAGGAGCAACTGTATCAATTGGAGTTCCTGCTCCTAATTGTGGAAACACTTTAGGAGGTGATGTTTGGTTCAGCGTAATAGTACCCACATCGGGCATATTAATTATTAATTCGCAAAACCAAGGAATTAATGATGGAGCAATGGCAATTTATTCAGGGGCTTGTGATTCCCTAAACTTAATTGATTGTAGTGATAATGGTAGTACAAATGTATCAATGAGTAGTAACTATTATATGCCTCTAATTTATCAATCTGGATTAGTAGCGGGGACATTAATTTATATACGTTTTTGGAGGAAAAATGATACAATTGGCGGAGTATTCGGAATAAGCGTTTTCAATCCACCTTTAACTCCAATCCAACCACCCTGTACAAATTTAGGATTTGAGAATGGATTTACTGGTTGGTATGGAACACTTGGAATGCCTGTAACAGGATTACCTACTGCCCCCATTCCTAAATATGCTCCATTATTATTTAATACTACGACAGGTTCTAATTTCACTCTAATGAATGTAGGGAATGATTCTTATGGAGGGTTTCCAACAGTTTTTAATGGAACAGCTTCTCTCCGTATTAGTGATTATGGTAATCATGAAATTTATAATGCAGCTTCAATTGAACAATCTTTTTTGGTAACTACGGCAAACACTAATTTTACTTATAATTATGCAGTTGTTTTGCAAAATGGCCTTCACAATTTCAACATTCAACCGTTTTTTCATATTGAATTATTTGATCCATTGGGTTATCTAATACCCTGTGGGGTATATACTGTGGCATTACCTAATGTAGCTTTTACACAATCAACTTATAATAACTATACATATTATAAACCCTGGACTTCGATTAGTATCAATTTATTGGATTATATTGGACAAACAGTTAAGATAAGATTTACAGCAGGTGATTGTGTGCCGGGAGAGCACTTTGGTTATGCTTATATTGATTGTTCATGCTCTCCTTATGAGATTATTGCACCAGGTACTATTTGCCAAGGACAATCTGCAACTCTTTCAGCACCTGTAGGTGCACTAAGTTATTCATGGTCTCCAGGAGGAGATACTACTTCTTCAATAACTGTCAGTCCGACGACTTCTACTAATTATTCATGTTTAATTGCAACACAAGGAAATACTCCTTGTTATTATACTTTGACCAGTACTATTACAGTTATTGCAAATACAAACCCAGTTGCAGGAAGCAATAGTCCACTTTGTGCAGGACAAACTCTTCAATTAAATTCAAATGCAGCAGGAGCAAACTCATATCATTGGACGGGTCCTAATAATTTTGTGAGTTCAGATCAAAATCCAATAATTGCAAATGTTTCTAATATGGAAAGTGGGTTTTACAAGGTTACAAGTTCTATTGGAAGTGGTTGTATTGGCACTGATAGTGTAAAAATAATTGTTTTACCAACGATTGCAAATAGCATTAACCCTGTTATTTGTCAGGGAAATTCATTTACAGTTGGACAACATAATTATTCTATTTCAGGAACATATTATGATACACTTGTAACAAATTTGGGATGTGATAGTATTATTACTACTAATTTAACTATTGTAGGAGTACCACAAGATACTATTAACCTAATTATTTGTCAGGGAGAAACATTCACAATTGGCACTCATTATTATTCTATTTCGGGTACATATATAGATACCCTTGCCACTTCATTAGGTTGCGATAGCATACTTACGATTCATCTGACAGTTCAAGAGAAACAGCAGGTTTCATTAAATCCTACTATCTGTTTGGGGGTTACATTTAATGTGGGTATTCATTATTACACAACAACAGGTGCTTATACTGATACCATTGTTACTGCTATTGGATGCGATAGTATTGTTCAAACTAATTTAATAGTATATCCTATTCCTCCGACTCCTGTGATTTCTCAAATAGGAAATGTACTTACTTCTAATGCGATGGTAGGTAATCAATGGTATAATCAGTTTGGAATTATTGTTGGAGCTACGAATCAAACCTATACAGCAACAATAGATGGTGATTATTATGATATTGTTACTTTAAATGGATGTGTTTCGGATACTTCTAATGTCAGGCATGTAATGATTTTTATTATTCATGTTGTTAATACTGGAGTGGAGGAAAATGAAAATATTGAAGGGATTAATATTTATCCTAATCCTGTTTTGGATGAATTAATTATTGAAGCTAAAGGAAATAAAAAGATAATTGAATTTGAGATAATGAATTCGATTGGGCAGGTTGTTTTCAAAGGAAGTTTTGTTGAGAAAACAATAATTCAAACAAAGAATTTTGCTCAGGGGATGTATATAATTAAATTGGGGAATTGGGAGTGGTTTGAGTTTAGGAAGGTGGTAAAAAACAGTTGACGATATAAAAATGGATGTGGTTATAGGAAATTTTTGTTCAATAGATAATTCTCTTTAGCAAATATTGAAACCCTTGTTCACCATTAGCTGAATTTCAGATGAGGTTCCGACCCAATTTGTTTCTATCCTTACAGGTTCGACCAGAGTAGAATTGAATAATTTTGGAGAAAAGCTTTAACCCAATAAAATATATTCTTTTGAAAACGATTATCATGTAAGGCAAAACCATTTATAAAAAATCCGACTTATGAAAGAGCCTGCAACGAAATCAGTCCTTTACAATTTATCATTAAATAATTTTCTCAACCATTTCTACAATTTAAAACGATTTTTCGTAATTTTGTTGAAATTTTAAAATTATGAGTGCAATTGTTATTGAAGGTGATAAAAAATCCGATTTTGATATTTTCATTGCTTTGGCTAAGAAACTTGGTTTAAAAGTTCATTTGCTAAATGATGAATATACTGATGTTCCAAATGAAGAAACTATAAAAGCTATGCTTGAATCAGAAAAATGCGAGCTGAATCGTTATGAAAATGCATCGAATTTGTTAAGCTCATTAAAGGAAAAAGCAAAAAATGCCTAAAATAAGCACTAAACCAACCTAAGTCGAATATATCTTGTCATCCTTTGCATTATTTCCATTTTCTCCAGCCTAAATTTCAGTTAATATTTTGTTTGAAACTATTCCCCTAAAATCCCACATCTCAGCCCAAAAACAAAACTTCCCACCAAAAACAGCTCTCTTCCCAAATCCCCAACCCCAAATATCAAATCCTAAATCTTAAAATCCCCTTTGTCCCAATTGTCCCCAATGTCCCCTTAACCAATTAACTCAATAACCCAATAACAAATCACCCACTCCCCCCCAACATTCTTCCGAACCCACCCTATATCGTTAGGAAGCCGCCTACTATCGTCAGGAGTCTTTCCAAGGTCGTCAGGACAACTCCCTACATCCCTTCCGAGGCAAGCAAACATCGTCAGGAGTCCATCCTACATTGTCAGGAGTCCATCCTACATCCTTAGGAGTCCATCCTACATCCTTAGGAGTCCACCCTATGTCGTTAGGAAGCCGCCCTACATCGTCAGGAAGCCGCCCCATATCGTTAGGCAGTCATCCTAAGTCGTCTGGAAGCTTCCCTACACCGTCCGGAAGCCGGCAAAATGCCTTCGGAAGCATCCTTTTTGCCCATATTTTCCACCCTACATCGTCAGGAGACCTCCCTACATCCTTAGGAACCTGCCTTACATCGTCAGGAGACCACCTTACATCCTTAGGAACCAAACCCGTATTTTTTTTACTTTTCCGCTTCCTTTCCATTCCACGCACATATTAACCCAATAACCACATCAGCATATCAGCATATCAACACATCACCTCAATTCTTTCATTTGAGAAAATAATCTTAAATTTGCTGAAAGAAATGATTTTGTTGAAACAAGCTGTTCCCCAATTTTATTCTAATCACATAATAGCAATAGTATCTTAATATTAAACCCATGGAAATTATAATCCCCTTTTCAAAAACAGACTTTACCCATGATGGTATACATATTCATACTGGAAAATTCGTTATGGAACTTCAAACTGAATGGGAGGAGCTTTTCTATAATAAATTCAAACCTTTTTATGCAAATACACTCGAAGGTCATCCTTCTGCAATGCAAAGGTTAACGGTATATATGGATCCTGGCGACGAATCCAATTTTGATTTTGGGATGGAGCTTATAGATGGGGAGATCGATATTGATACAAACATGGCAATAGAAAAATATAGCAAAGCCTCTACTGTGTATGCCATTGGTTCGCAGTTTCAGGATGATGATGATAGCCCAATATTCCTGATCAAAAATGATAGTTTGCCCGAAGATATTTTGGTCTTAAAATACATTGCAGATGATGATGAAGATGACGAAAAAGATACTATCCCTGTTAATGATGAAACAAGAAAAATCAGCATTTAAATTTACCCGATTGTTTTGATTAGAATCAATTAAAATCTCATGCCATGCAGCAACAAAAGAAATATACAATCGTTCTGTGGGAACAATGGAATAAAACCATTTCAGATGCTATTGACGATTTCTATGAAACCTTTTTGAATTATCCCACCATAATGGAAGCTAATAGTCATACCTATTCTCAATTCGATTTTTTAATAAATATAATTCCGGATGAACTTGGCCGTGTGGAACATAGGGATGAACTAACAAATCAGGTTTTACCGATTTCAGAAGACGAGTATGTTGAAATTAGCAGTTTTTCAAACAAACATTGTAGTCTCGATTTTGCAGTATTTGAAGAACATGAAGACCGCGAATTTCTTTTGATTTATGACGATGAACCCGATTGGGACAACGATGGCAACAATATTATTATTGTCGATCCTATTGATGAAATAGAAAAAGTGGATGAAAAAATATTTGTCACTTTAACCCAAAAGTAATTTTCCTTTAAGCTTTTCAATCATTTGCATCAGAGCATCGTCCGTTTCGCTGCCAAAATATTCATCAATTCCAATAATATCAGCATTCACAGGAAAAATGTTTAAGGTTTTATCATCGATTATCGTAATTTGATGAATAGGATAAGCTGCAATTTTATTCAAATTCTTCACATAAACAACATCTTCCGAAAAGCCATTCCATTTATAATCCTTATCACAATCCTTTCTGGTCCAAATAAATTTAAACTTAGTCAAATCTTTGGCTATTCTTTTTAAAACATACTTTGCATACTCAGCTTTTGCAGAAGTCCAAACCGCCACATCAAAATTCTCAAAACAAAAATCCATGAACACAGACAATCCTGGTCTCAAATAAACCTGTCTTTCTTTAAAAGAAAAATCAGCATCTCTTTTCAGATTCGAATACGTCGAATGCAGAAAAGTTTCGTCTATATCAAGAATAATAAGCCTTTTCATTGTTTCGATGCAAAGATACTATAGAAAGGGCTTTCTTATTTAAAAGATATTTATTTCTTTATATAATAAGATATTGCTGTAACAATTTTTGGTTTTAATCAAAAGAAAAAATAATCACTTTTAGCACGAATAAGTTCTATTTGGTATAGCTTTTCTAACTTACACTCTTTGTGGGATACTACCAGAATTGGAAAACTGTTCTCGTAACCATCGTTCGAAACGATGAAAGTATCGTTCAATATTTTGCATGCATCGTCTAATATTTTCCATGCATCGTTTAATATTTTCCATGCATCGTTTAATACGATGGAAGCATCGTCTAATATTTTCCATGCATCGTCTAATATTTTCCATGCGTCGTCTAATATTTTCCATGCATCGTTTAATACGATGGAAGCATCGTCTAATATTTTCCATGCGTCGTTTAATATTTTCCATGCATCGTTTTAACGATGGTCTTGCTAAAAACATCACCCTCTTGGAATTGAATAGTTTATGAGATTAGGTTGAAGGCTGAAGGGGGTTAGGCTGAAGGGTTTTGGAATAAGCTTTATTGCTCTCCGCGGTTCTTCGCGTGTTCTTTGCGCTTCCCTGCGTTTAATTTAGGCTAAAGGGGTTTAGACTGAAGGCAGAAGAGTTTTTGGAATAAGCTTATTACCTCTCTGCGTTTAAATCCATACTGGAGGGGTTTAGGCTAATTTCTTTGTGAATCTTAGAGTTCTTTGCGCCTTCGTGGCTTTTTTCGCAACCAAATCACTCTCCCCCCAAATCTTACATCCTAAATCTCAAATCCTAAATTAATTAGTACTTTTGCCAAAACAATAATCACTTTGGACATACTACTCATCAGCGGATTGAATTTCAGGCAGGAGCAAAACATTGCCCGGCATCTGCTTTCATTAGCCCGATTAGATACTTTCAAAGATTGGAACTGGTTTTTTACCGAAGGTGCAGATACAACACATCAAGCGGTTGTCAATAAATTTCATTCCCCACAACACCTAAAGGTCGAAATTGAAGTCCCCTCAATCGACAAATCTAAATGCCAGTTTTGCGGTGCTTGTTTGAAATTTTGCAAATCCAATGCTCTGCATTTGCATAAGGAAGTGCCCGATATAAAGCTTGATACGGCTGTTTGCTCCGGTTGTGGAAAATGCATCAAAGGCTGCAATCGCGATTTTGTGATTAGCACCCAAAAACACAATATTGGAGAAGTGAAGTCCTATAAAATAAGCCCTAAGATTTATTATTTAAACGCATCTCTTATCGAAGGACAACATCAAATTCAAAACCTACTTGAACTAAGCCGAAAAATAAGCAGCAGCAGCTCAATGAACTTTATTGAAATTGCCGGAAACTTCAATCAGGCAACAATATATAAATACTTGCAGCCAGGAGCAACCATAATTTTACGGGATAATAAAAACGAGATTCCATCCGCATTAAACTCATCTATAAAAAGGATAGCGCATTTAGATAAACTCATGAACAGAAATAATGCCACCTGGGCATTTTTAGATATAGATTTCGGAAAACCAAAAGAAATAGCATTTCAGTTGCATTCCGGAATTATTAAAATCATACTAAAATCAATTTAAACTAAAACAATATGAATATTAAAATTTTATTCGACGGAAACAAAAAAGTAAACGCATATGTAAACGATTTTGAAGTAAAAACAGATCAGCCAGTTCCTTCGGGAGGCGATGGAAGTGCCCCCGATCCATTCACCGTGTTTTTAACTTCCTTAGGTGCTTGTGCAGGCATTTTCGTAAAAACCTTTTGCGACCAACGCGACATTCCCACCGAGCATATTCATTTGGAACAAGAAGTCGAATTCGACCACCTTAAAAAACTATTAAAAGAAGTGGTGATTACGATTTTTGTTCCCAAGGACTTTCCCGAAAAATATGACGAAGCGGTAATACATGCCGCCAATACCTGTCTGGTAAAACGTCATTTACGCGATGAAGTTATTTTCAGAACCCTGGTAAAAAGGGAAGAATAATATTTCAAAAAAGTCGGTAGTCCACTGTCGGCAGTCACCAAAATAACAAATTTCTATTGTCAATTTTTTGCTGACTGCCGACTGCTGACTGAAACTACCAGCTTCCGCTGGCTCCGCCTCCACCAAAACTTCCTCCACCAAAGCCTCCGAAGCTACTGCCTCCTCCGCCTCCCCCACCGGAGAATCCTCCCCAACTTCCGGAACTTCTGCCCGAGCCCATCATTCCAAGCATCATCCAAAAAGGTAAGCTCTTCCCGGGACTGGTGGGTCCTTTGCCCTTACTAATTCCCATAATAATGAAAACAATAAGCATGATGGCAATAGGGAAAATAACTCTAAACAAACCCCCTTTTCCTGAAGAACGTTTATTATATTGAGTAGCCGTAAACTCACCCTTACTAAGTGAAATTAAAGTATTCACAGCAGCATCTATGCCTTGATAATATTGATTCTTTTTAAAATAGGGAATCATTTCTTCGTCAATAATTCTGTGTGCTGTTGCATCAGGAATCACACCTTCCAAGCCATAGCCCACAGAAATACGGGCTTTGTGTCCACCATTTCCGGCGGTTGGTTTAATTAAAATTACGATTCCATTGTTTTGTCCTTTTTGTCCAACTCCCCATTTCTCACCCAGACGGTCGGCAAAATCGGTTTCATCTCTTCCACCCAAATCATTGATGATAACAATTACAATTTGTGTAGAAGTTGAGTCGTTAAAGCGAATTAGTTTTTGCTCCAGTGAATTTGCATCCTGAGGTGAAAGTATGTTTGAAAAGTCATTTACAAGTCTGGGTGGCTTGGGTTTATCGGGAATACCATCCTGCGAAAACACAGAGAAGCCACTTAAAAATATTCCTAAGAATATTAATGTGCGTATAAAGCTTGATTTCATAGTATTAAAGAATTATAGATCGAATGAAACATCATCGGGCAACTCATTTACATCATCTTTTTGATGAGGAAAATGCTGTTTAAGTTGTTCGCCGGCAAGCAAAACAGCTTGACATAATCCTTCAGTAAAAAGTCCATCTCTGAAATTATTTAGCATAATACTTTTGCACTTATCCCAAAAATCTTCGTGAACTTTTGAATTGATACCGCCATCGCCAATAATGGCAAACTTACGATTTTTAATGGCAAGATAAATCAGCACTCCGTTACGAAGTTCAGTCTTCGTCATTCCAAGTTTTTGGAAAATAAAAGCAGCTCTGTCCAATACATCCCCCTTACACACTTCTTCAATGTGTACACGAATTTCGCCGGAGGTGTCAAGTTCAGCACTTTGGACCGACATTTTAATGTCGTCCAATTGCTGTTGTGTGAAGAATTTTCTTGCTGACATGATTAGAACTTAATGTCGGGTGCGTCTTTAGCTTTTTCATCTGAGGCGAAATAAGCTTTCTTCTCGAATCCAAACATACCTGACAATATGTTATTGGGGAAACGACGAATAAAAGTGTTATAAGCCTGCACTACTTCATTAAATTTACGTCTTTCAACAGAAATACGGTTTTCCATACCCTCATATTGTGCCTGGAAATCGCGGAACGATTGCACCGCTTGCAGTTGAGGATAATTTTCGGCAACAGCCATCAGTCTTCCTAATGAAGAACCAAAACCTGACTGAGCTTTCTGAAATTCGGCAAGTTTTTCTGGTGTAAGATTATCAGCATTAATCTGAATACTCGTAGCTTTCGAACGAGCTTCCATCACAGCCTGAAGGGTTGATTTCTCGAAATTAGCAGCCCCTTTTACAATTTCAAGCAAGTTTTTCGTCTTATCCATACGTGCCTGATAAGCAACTTCCACTTGCTTCCATTGGGCAGAAACGCCTTCGTTCATGGTTACCATATTATTATAGCCGCTTTTTAACCACAAGACAACTACCAGGAATAGGAATATCACTATTCCCCATACAATCCAACTTTTTTTCATATTCATTTTTGTTTAATTTAAAATTTCGGTAAAGGTATAAAATTTAATAGTTCGCAAATATAGTGTTGACAATTTCTATTGTTTTTTGTGTTGACGAAGAGCCAAAATTCCGAATCGGGGATTTCAATTCAAACCTTTGCTCCTGTTCAACTTTATTATCTGCAATAGAATTTTGAAACGAAAAGATAATGATGGAAGCCGTAATCAATATCAAGATACCCGAGAAAAACCTGATGATTAATGATTTCTCTATTTCCCTTTCTTTTATTTCGGCTGTCGACATTTGATATATTTTTTGAAGTCAAATTTAATATTTGTTCTATGACGCAAACTAAGGAACATAAGTTACACTATAATGAAAATGTTTTTTCGAAATCAAATTTTTCTTGTAAAAATGGCGATTATAGATTCTATTATTGGTAGATTCAACTCCAAATCAATCCAACCTAACAGCTTCAATAATACTAAACGGAGCCAGGGTGCGCACGACTTTATTCAGTTTAAATCCATTATCATCTAATAATTGTGCATATTGCTCGCGGGTGCGCTCTATGCCTCCCGAAGTGGCTATGAGCATCTGAATGTCGAGCACCTTACCAAAGCTTGGTTTGTTGTCCGATTCAAAAATATATTCTATCAATATGATTTTTCCCGAAGGATTCATGGCTCGACGGATGTTCTTTAGTATGATAGCCGAATCCTCGTCGCTCCAATCGTGAAGAATATTTTTCATAATATATAAATCGGCACCCACAGGCACAGCCTCGAAAAAGCTTCCACTTTCAATCTGAATGCGGTATTTGCGTTCGTGTAGATGTTCGAAAGAGTGTTCAGCGTCAATCACATGAGGTTGATCGAACAAAATGCCCTGTGGTTCCTTGAATTTATCAATAATAGCACTGAGCAAACGCCCCTGCCCTCCTCCTATATCCACTATCTTTCTGTATGGCGAAAAGTTGTATGAGCGCACTATGATGGCAATGGCAATTTTAGAAATGTCTGTCATGGCTTTGTTGAAACGATCGTTGTTGGCTTCATTTTCCTTTAGATATTCGAAACCTTCCATGCCATACAGAATGTTGGCAGCGCTTTTTCCGGTTTTAAGGCATTGCATCATCTGATTATACTGGTCCCAATTGTTGGGGCTGCAGGTGTAGCGAATGAAGTGTTTTGCCGAATTCTCGCCTTCGCAAAGGGTGAGCGAAAGTGGGGTGTGGGCGAAAACCCGTCCGGGCTTTTCCTCAAAAATGCCTTCGGATGCCAAGGCCCGCATCAAACGATAGAGCGGCTCGGTTTGACATTGGGTTAGCTTTGCCAGTTCTTCTATCGCCAGTTCTTTGCCCAGCATCAGGTCGGCAAGATCCAACTCGGTGATGACCCCCAAGGCTTTACTAATCCAAAAGTGGGTGGCAATTTCTATCATTGCAAAATGGGGAAGGGTGAACTTGCGCGAAAAACGTTTGAAGAAATTTCGCAGATTGTTTGATAATAATCCAAACCAATAGGGAGGCAACCAGCTTGAATTGGTGTTTTCGGGTGAATTCATAAAATCATTAAGATATTTGAGACAGCAAATGAACAAAAAATTAAATAGATTGAAAAATAAACTTTGACTTTGCCTTATTAAAAATGGATTTTGTTGTGTTTTTATTGAAGATTGCCGACTGCCAACTGCCGACTTTAAATTCTCTTTTCATACAAACACTTCCTAAGGTTTCCTTCGGTTGTAGCCTTTCTCATCAAAAGGTTGCAACTCATCCTTCATCATTTCTTCGAGGGCTTTCACTTCTTTGGCATAGTTTATTTCCTTGCCTTCAATTTCCTTCACTTCATCCAGTATTTCGTACACAAAGTTTTCGGCTCCCAGGGCAGTCCAATCTTTTTGCAGGGCTTCGTTAGAATGATTGCCAAAGTTGAGCTGTAGTTTTTGCTGATGCCAAATGGCTTTCAAATCGAGGCTACTGCTGACGAATACTTTGCCGTTGAGCGTGTTTCTGATTTGAAACACCCCCATCTGATATTTCATTTGTTTGTATTCTTCTTTAAGTTCTTTGCGGGTTTTCATTTGCGGAGTTTTATTGCGGCAAAGGTAGGAAAAAAGGTTGTTAGGCTGAAGACTATTAGACTGAAGGAGGGGAATAGGCGTTTAGGCATTAAGCTGTTTAGACTTTTAGTGTTATAGGAGAAGGGGATTTTGAAAAGGTAGCCTTGCTATACACAGGACTGCTCCGCTCTTACATTGAATGCCACCAAGGCGCTAAGGCTCAAAGACACACTAAAGCTATTGCCTCTTTACAAATCATACATCTTAAATAAAAAAAAGGGGGATTTTTATTTTGGAATTGAATTATTTGTAATTTTGGAGAAGTGAAATTAATGATTATAAATTAAGATAATCGATAATAACAAACTAAATTTAAAGCGAAAATAACACCCATGGTGCAAGCCAATTGTTATGGGCAAGTTTAAAATTACCGTACTAAATATAAATATTTATGGCAAAAGAAATGATTGTTGAAAAATCTATTATTATAGACAAACCAAGTCTGGAAGTATATAATTTTCTTAAAATTACAAAAAACCAGGAGAATTTTAGTGTATGGAACATGAAGGACCCTAATAAGGAAACAACTTCGACAGGAACTGATGGAAATGTAGGTTTTATTTACACATGGAATAGTAAAAACAATAGCGTTGGAGCTGGCAGTCAAAAAACTATTACACTTATTGAAGGTGAGCTTATTGAATATGATTTAAAATTTGAAAGGCCAATGAAGAATACGGGTAGATCAAAATTTGCTATTCAATCATTGCCGGGTACACAAACAAAAGTTACATGGACTTTTCTTGGTCCAACAAAATTTCCAATGAGTTTATTTAAAGGAATATTTCAGAAAATGCTGGGAAAAGATATTATCCAAAGTCTCGAAAACCTTAAGTTACTTTTGGAAAAATAAACCATCCCATAATCAAATGGATGGCTCCGCCTTAAATAGCTAACAGGGAGAGGCTATTGAATTTGAAAATCTGAGCAAGTAGTCTTGCCTTAAACAGGACTGCTCTGTTCTTACATTGAATGCCACAAAGGCGCTAAGGCTCAAAGACACACTAAAGTTATTGCCTCTTTTCAAATCATACATCTTAAATAAAAAAAAGGTGGTTTTTATTTAGGAATTGAATTATTTATAATTTTGGAGATGATTTTAAATTATGAAAATAGTAAATATAGATGAAGCTTATAAACGGCAAGCCAATTGTTACCGGCAACCAAAAGAGAAAAACGAAATACTGTTTATATGATTAGAATTATTTTGACAGCTTTGACTATTATTTTCAGTTTGACATGCCTTGCTCAGACAAAATCAGTAAATACTATTCCAGACGGCATATATCTCATAGTTAAAATCGACACTGCAGCAACACAAGTTGACACTTTATCATCAAAAGAAATTGCAATATATTTCAGTAAATTATTCGAAGACTTCAATTCAGATGAATATTTAAGAATTATCATTGACACGACAGAATATGTACCGCTTGAATTAGAAAAAGCACCTACAACAGAACAACAAACAGAAGCCAAGAAGAAATTGCTTCTTTCATTGACAAAAGAAGCATCTGAAAAACTGAAGTCTTTTACGACAAATCATGTCATGAATCGCGTAGCACTTGTTGTTGACGGAGAAGCATTGACAATGCATAAAATAAAGGAACCAATTACAAGTGGACAACTTCAGATATCAAGGTGCAATGACAATGCATGCGAACGACTTTATGTGACATTGAAAGACAATATTAAGAAAAGGAAAAAATAATTTGCAGCCGCTAATCGAGTGGTTGGCTCCGCCAGTAGTTAGCTAACAGGAAAAGCCCTCCCCTTTAATCAAAAACCATTTTATAAAAAAAACCAAACCTACGTTTGGCTGCATCAGTATATGTGTTTTGTATATTTTACCCCCCAAATAACTCATCAAACTAAAACCATCAAACTCTAATCATATAATTGTCAGCTCTTAACAAGAAAACATTTGCATAAGTCGAGGCTACTCCAACCCAAGTCGCGGCTACTCCAGCCCCGACCGCGGCTACTCCAGCCCAAGTCGCGGC
>JBAWXL010000108.1:0-13602 GCA_037144095.1 Bacteroidota bacterium | reverse complement strand
GTCTATTAGTTATAAACATCGTTGTTAACAATCCCTTATCCCGAACTCAGGTTATGAAAGAAAAAAGAAAAATAGAAACACCTTATGAAAAGGAGCTGAAAAAAGCCCAATGGCGCGAACTAATGAACGCACAGATTAAAGATGAAATGAAAAATAATCCTAAAGTTTTGAAATTTTATGATAAATATGAATCTTCATCTGTTGACAGTTTTATTGAGGATTATGCAAATAAAAAAGTACGAATAATTGAATGGGGTCCCAAATATATTGAATGGGAAGAAAAAGAGCAACTACAATGGTTAGAACAAGCTTTCGAAGGCATTAAAGAAATTCAACAAAAAAAGCTTTTCGATATCCAATGCCTTTGGAGAGCAAATAAAATTCAATTGAAGGATATTCTTATTTTGTGGGATTTCAAAGATTGGGAACGAGATATTCTCAATTGCCCTTTCATTCCTGCTGTTACTCAGGATGAAGTTGACCTCTACATTCAGTATCTTCAAAGTTTTAATTATGAAAGAAATGCCTATTGGAGATGGGAACAATGGCAGGATTATGACGAAATAAAAGAAGCATATCATACCGACAATGCCAACCGCAATTTCCCTGAATGGTATGATTTCTATAACTCACGAAAAGGCACTGGAGTATATTTGACTTTTCCCGATTTGAAGGGAGACAAAGAAAAACATTACTACGAAATACTAAGAAAAGATTACAGCGAAAATCATCCCGAAGAAATTAAAAAACAAAAAGAACTCGAAAAGCAAATAGATAGGCGTCCGTTTCTCAATTACCAGTATGGAGATGAAATACAATGGTTTGTCGACACCTTCGAAGACGAAAAAACTCAGGAATATTCCGAATTAGGCAGAGGCATCAGGTCACTTGATGACTATGATTTTGAATGGGCTGATGAAAAAGCCTTACTCGAAGATATCTTAGAACCTTTACCTGTGGAAGCCTGGCACGATTGGAAAGAAGCACTCCACCGCACCGCAGACAACTACCGTCGAGCAAAAATTGCCGAAGCCATGCCCCTTGCTTTCGATAAATACAACATGTATATCAATTCAGGCATCCCTTTCGAATCCGACAATCATCGTTCCGACGAATTCAATAAAACAATACGCGAAAAAATGATCGACAACATCATCCGTGCCCGCGTGCTCAACGGCGAACCTCCCGATCTAAATTATTAATAATGATCACAATTAAATTGTATAACCATGAACTTCGACAATTTCAAATATCATAAAGATAAAATCCCCACCGGAGCAAAGAAAAACATTTTCCTCGAAGAGCTTAAAAATGAATTCACCGAAGAATTATTCAACCGAACCGACCATCAAACGTATTTTGACAAATATGATCAGGATTCAGTAAAAAGCTTTCTATTGTCCTTTGCAGAAACTAAAAAACAACTAATCGAACACTACGAATTTTATATTAATCCCGCATTCCAGCATAAAGAAATCAAAATTAATGAAGATGCTAAACGATTGTTTAAGGCTATATTGCAAAAGAAACTCTTCAACCTCCAAATCCAGTGGCGTGCCGAATTAATCGAAATTAAAGAAATCAACACTTCGTGGGATTTCCTTTTTTGGGAAATTAATATCGAATCCTGTCCTTTTATTCCTGAAATTACACCCAAAGAAGTTTCCGTTTTCAAGCAATTTCTCTGTTCACCCAATGTAGATGCTAAAGAAGCCATGAACTATGGCGGCTGGCAATGGTATAATTCATTTTTGGCAGACGAAGAGGATGATGATTATGAGGAAATGCCCGAATGGTATGAGTTTTATGACGAACACATGCAAACGGCTCACCTCCTTTTGTTACCCAATATCCGTGGCAAAAAAGATGAATATTACCGCGAAATTGGCTTGGCAGAGTTGCGGGAAATAAACAAAGATAAAAATAAAGATTTCAAACCCTACGTCCCCATTCCTTATTATTATAGTGATTTTAAAAATCGTCTCGAATATGCCAATCTTTTCGAAAAAGACCCCTATGTAAAAGAACTTTTCAAATTGTATTATGAAAAATATAATAGGGATGAAAATGCATCAGATTATAATAGTTACGGCATACCTGACGATGCAGTTCGTGAAGCCGTCCAAACCTTACTTGAAGCCCAAAATCCGATTAATATGCCCGGAGGTTTGCCCTGGCGTGAAGCATTAATCCTGTGTGCACAGCAATGCACTAATCAAGAACTTTTTAACGACATCGATAATGTATATGAGGAATATTTGATGTTTAGAAAAATGGGAATAAATACAGGCGAAGATTTTAAAACAGTTTTGGAAAAATATCTTAAGAATGATGTTACCATAAACATCAACAAACAAATCCTTCTTGGCAGAAAATTCCTGGGCGAACCCGAAGATTTTAACTATTGATTAATCATAAAGAAAACAATAAAGAAAAAATTTCAAACCTAATTGAATAATACATTTCTTATCGTTTAAAACCCCAAATTTGATGTTTCCACAAGCCAATTTAAATACACGATTCACGCATTTTGATACGCGAAAAGAAAAACTTAATTCGCGAAAAGCATATTTTGATACGCGAAAAGAAAATCTTGATACGCAAAAAGCAGATTTTAATACACGAAAAGAAAATCTTGATACGCGAAAAAAAGATCTTGATACGCGAAAAAAAGATCTTGATACGCAAAAAGCAGTTTTTGATACGCGAAAAACATATCTTGGTACGCGAAAAGCAGATTTTGATACGCGAAAAGCAGATTTTAATACACGAAAAGGATTCTTTAGTTTGCAGCATGGACTTGAAAATTGCCGATTAAATAATCTATTTTTGATATTTCCAAAACTTAATTATTCATCTAAGTATTTCATTTTGATTATAAAAGACTAATTTTTACGTTTCAAAAAACGAACTTCACAAATTTTCAAATTTAGCTTATCCCAAACTTCTTTAAATTTGATATTTTATTTCGTTTCCATGAATTTACGTCTTTAGATTTCCTTTTCAATCTAATATTCTTCTATCCTACATATCACAAAAAAAGCACTTACTAATAACTCATCATTCATAACTAAAAAAATACTACATTTGTAATCTAATTTGCATCCTCAATGAAAGCCATGATACTCGCTGCGGGCTTAGGAACCCGTTTGATGTCGCTCACCCAAAACACACCCAAAGCATTGGTAAAATGCAATGGTATTACACTATTGGAGCACGCACTGAACAACATAAAACGTGCCGGCATACAAGAAGTCGTCATCAATGTGCATCATTTTGCCCCGCAAATCATCTCTTTTTTAGAACAACACCAACATTTTGGACTTCATATCCACATTTCCGACGAGTCCGCCCAATTGCTCGATTCCGGAGGAGGCGTTTTAAATGCTCAGAAATACTTTTCAGCCGATGAAGCTTTCCTTGTCTGGAACGTGGATGTAGTTTCCAATATATCCATTTCCAATATGATGGAAACGTTTAATAAAACGGAAAACTTTGCCCTGCTTGCTGTCCGCCATCGCAACACTTCACGCTATTTGTTATTTGATGATAACAACAGGCTTTGCGGATGGGAAAACACCAAAACCAACGAACGTAAAATCATGCAAGCGGCTTTGCATTTCATCCCATTAGCATATAGTGGCATACAAATCCTCCATCCCGATGTTTTCAAATACAACCAACTCAAGGGTGTTTTCTCCCTCACCCAAATGTATCTTGAGCTTTGTAAAAACCATCTCATCAAAGCTTACCCTCACGATGAAGACTATTGGTTCGATTTGGGCACCCCCGAAGCCATTAAACGGGCAGAAACATTCTTAAATTCAAACCCCAACTAAAAACACATTTCCGTGAAACCTTTTCTTCTCCGAATAGCCGAATACATTCATCAACAAAAGATTGAAACCCGCAATTTGTGTGTTGTTCTGCCCAATCGCCGCGCAAAGCTATTCCTCAACAAGCATTTGGCATCGGTTTATCAGAGCAACATTTGGGCTCCCGAAATACTTTCTATCGAAGACCTCGTTTCCACCATCACTCAATTCGAAATTGCCGATTCACTAAAGCTATTAATCGAATTATATAAAATTCATCAGCAATTAGAAACCAAGCAAACCCGCTCTTTTGATGATTTCATGGGTTCGGGCATGCTCATGCTGCACGATTTTAACGATGTGGACATTGCTTTAGCCAATGCAAACGATATTTTCTCCTATCTTTCCGAAACCAAAGCCATCAGTCGTTGGTCACCCGACGGAACACCGCTTACCGAAAATGAAAAAGAGTACTTGCGTTTCTTTAGTAAACTAAAAGAGTATTATCAAAATTACCGAGATGCGTTATTGTCGAAAAAATTCTGCTATCAGGGCTTAGCTTATCGATATGCAGTGGAGAACCCATTGATTATTAAAGAGAACTTGCGTTTCGATAACCTCTTATTTGCAGGCTTCAATGCACTCTCTCCCGTCGAAGAAAAGCTCTTCGAGTGTATTCAGCAGGAAAGCAATACCAATATCTTATGGGATGTGGATGATTATTACTTCAGCAATCCCAACCATGAGGCAGGGAAGTTTCTTCGCATGCATGCTAAGAATCCTCATTTCGATGTCAGGCAAAACATCACAAAAGATTTTCTTGAACCGAAAAAGATATTGGTTTTGGGTGTGCCCCGCATGGTTGGACAAGCAAAAGCGGCTGCTACTATTCTTTCAAGCGAATGTAAGACGGATGGGCAAATAGAAAAAACCGCTTTAGTATTGGCTGATGAAAGCTTGCTTTTCCCTGTGCTTAACTCTATCCCGGAGAATGTTCATACGCTTAACCTAACCATGGGCCTGCCTTTGCGCAACACCCCCATGTACAGTTTTTTCAATCAATGTTTTCGCACAGCCGACAATGCACTTCGCTATCAATTGCTTCGTAAAAGTCCAACGGTTATATATTATTTCAAAGATGTAATTGCCCTCTTGCAACATCCCTACATCCGCACCCTCTTTTCTGGAGAATATGATTATTTGCTGAAAGTTATTACCGATATCAATTCGAAAAACCGTTCGTTCTACACCGCAAAGGCAATACACGACTTGTTTCCCGGTCTAAGCATGATTGGCAAGCAATTCATCGAACAACTTTTCACCGATATTATTGAACCATCAGGTTTTATTAAAACCCTTCAGCAACTTCTTGGCTTTATCAGGGATGCTTTTATTTATGTATTGAAAGATTCAAAAAGTCCCACTTTTGAAGTGGAGCTCGAATATTTATTTCATTTCGAAAAACTCTTCACTACGCTTTCTGCTTATTTTGCGGAAGGCAATTATATTACGCAAATATCCACGCTTAAAAGCATCTTCGAACAACTTTCGATGCTCGAATCGGTTCCATTCTATGGCGAACCTCTGCAAGGATTGCAGGTTTTAGGTTTACTCGAAACGCGCACCCTCGATTTCGAAAACATCATTTTGCTTTCGGCAAATGAGGGCATCATTCCATCAGGAAAACATCAGCAAACTTTCATTCCACCCGATATTCGTGCTGAATTTGGCTTGCAAACTCACCGCGATAGAGAGTCCGTTATGGCTTATCACTTTTATCATTTGCTGCAACGTGCCAAAAACATCTATTTGATTTACAATACCGAAAGTGGCGAATTGGGGGGAGGAGAAAAAAGCCGCTTCATTGCGCAATTGATGAATGAACTTCCAAAATATAATCCCAATATTACAATTGAACATCAGTTTGTCAATATCAATCCAAGTACTATTTCCAGACCAAAACCAATTATAATTGATAAGAATTCAAATGTGATGCAATTACTTATGCAGAAAGCCACAAAAGGAATTTCGCCGACATCCTTAATAAACTTTTTGCATTGCAGTATTAAGTTTTATTTCAGGGATATTGTAGGATTGGAGGAACCTGATGATATTACTGAAGAAATTGATGCAAAAACCCTGGGGACGATAATGCACGATGTGCTCGAAAACTTATTTCGCCCTTACACTGGTAGGGTTTTAAAAGAGGAGGATTTTAGTTCGATGCAAAAAAATCTGTATGCCTTAATTGAAAATTCGTTTAAAAAGAATTATCAGGATGGAGACATTATAAATGGTCGCAACAGGCTTACAGCGGAAGTAACCAAGCGCAATCTTACTAAACAAATTGAATATGAACTGAAGCAACATCTTCAATTTGTGATTGAAAATCAATTGCAAACGGTTCTTGCTATTGAAAAATGGCTTGACACTGAAATGGAGATTTCTATTCTTGATGAAAAATATAAGGTGAAACTCAAAGGGAAGTGCGACCGTATTGATAAAATTGGCAACAACATCCGTATTATAGATTATAAAACTGGCAAAGTAGAGCAAAAAGAACTCGAATTTAATGATTTTGATGAACTCATAAGCGACATCAAATATGAGAAATCCTTTCAATTGCTTATGTATGCATATTTATACAGCAAAAACACAGTGTTGAACCTTTCGCAAATTGAAAGTGGTGTTTCGGCAGTTGGTCGTTCTCAAAAGGGTTTCCTGAAATTAATGATAACTAAAGACGAATATCTAAACACTCAACACATCCTAAATTTTGAAAATACATTACAAGATGTTCTTTATTCACTCTTTGACCCTTCAATGCCTTTTCAGCAAGCTGAGGATTTAGACCGCTGTAAATATTGTCCATATTTGTCAATTTGTATGCGTCAGCTTTAAGATGGTTATAAAACTGAACAAAAATATTATTTTAGTAGCTGTTTTATCATAACCATTTTCAATTTTTATCAATTCAATTTGAACAAATATTTTGATAACCTAAATCATACATTTCAATTTAAATACAAATTATCTATTGATTATCAATTGTATATTGATATTATTGATTGTGGATTTATGACAATTAAAAGTCTTTTGAAATGAGAAAAATTATTTCAAATAAATAAATATTTTTTTGTTCCATTTTATTTTAATAATATTGTCAAGGGAAATATTTGAGTGAAATAATCTTATTTGTTTGAATATTAACTTATTAAATTACTTTAACGGTTTAGATTTATGAAGAAACCAGGAATAGCAGATATTGCTGAATGCTTAAATGTATCGAAAACATTAGTTTCGATGGTGTTAAATGGGAATGGGGATAAATATGGAATAGGTGCTGAAACACAAAAAAAAGTTATTGAAAAAGCCACAGAGCTTAATTACAAGCCCAATAGGGTTGCAAGAGGACTTCGTTTAGGAAAATCAAATGTGTTAGGATTGGTTGTTGCTGATATTTCCAATCCATTTTATTCTTACATAGCTCGTTATATTGAAGGTTATGCAAGTGATGCGGGCTATAATCTTATGATTTGTAATACTCATGAAGATGTTGAAAAGGAGCAGGCTATTATTCAAATGCTTCGGGAACAACAAGTAGATGGTGTTATTGTCGCTACTTCAAACTCAATTCCAACAGATTTCATAAAACTTCAGGAAGAGAAATATCCATTCGTTCTAATTGACCGTTGTTTTAAGGACTTAAAAATGAATGCCGTGATTACAGATAATTACACTGGCGCATTTGAAGCAGTAGAGCATTTAATTCAACTTGGCTACCAACGAATTGCTCATATTACCTTAACTCCAGATTATTTGAGTACATTAACTGAACGAAAAATGGGTTATATTGATGCCTTAAAGAAGCATAAATTTAAACCTTCTTCAAAACGCATTTTAACTGTTCCTTTTGCAAAAATTAAAACTGAATTGCGCAGTGAATTAATTTCCTTGCTTAAGGGACCTCATGCTGCAGATGCATTGTTTATTGGAAATAACAATTTAACTGTTTCTTGCTTAGAAATATTAAACGACTTAAAAATCAGAGTGCCTCAGCATATTGCTATTTTAAGTTATGATGATATTGAGTTATTTATAGTGAATTCACCAAGTATCACTGCAGTTGCTCAACCTATTGAGGAAATGTGCAAACAATCATTGAAAATCTTATTACAAAACATTCATAATAATTCCGCAGAATCTTATAAGACACATCTTGACGTGCTTAAATCAAAATTAATTATAAGACAGTCCTGCGGAAATGCTTTCGTTAATTCTTAATCTATTCATTTAATTTATTCAATATGCTTAATTTAAAACCAGGTAATGTCGTTAAACAATATAAGGGTTTAATGATTTTAATGCTTCAATTTACCTTTATAATAAATGTAATTGTTGCTCAGCAAAAAACAGATTATTCAACCATGGTGAATCCTTTCATTGGAACAGGAGGTCATGGACATACTTATCCCGGAGTAATTCTCCCATTTGGTATGGTACAGCTAAGTCCAGACACTCGTTTGGAAGGATGGGATGGTTGTTCGGCTTATCATTATTCTGATAGTGTTATTTATGGTTTCTCTCATACTCACCTTAGTGGTACGGGTTGCTCTGATTATGGAGACATCTTATTAATGCCTTCATCCGGTAAAGTTGCTTTAAAGAATTATGGATATGCTGCTGCTTTTAACCATAAAGATGAAAAAGCTTACGCAGGATATTACGGAGTAAAATTTGCTAATGATATTCAGGTAGAGCTAACAGCCACAGCAAGGTGTGGGCTTCATAAATACATTTTTCCAAAAAGTAGCAATAATCATGTTGTGTTGAATCTTGTGCATCGCGATGAAGTGTTAGAATCATATATTGTTTTCGAGAACGATAGCACCATTAGTGGTTTGCGTCGCTCAAAGGCATGGGCTGATGACCAATATGTGTATTTTACTTTGAACTTTTCAAAACCTATTTCAAAAGCTCAAATGTTGAGGAACGATTCATTGATTGATATTCCAAGAAATCAGAAAGTGAGTGATAAGAATATTATTACTGCATTTTCATTTCAAAATATTAAAGAAGTTTATGTTAGGGTGGCAATATCAGGAGTGAGTGTTGAGGGAGCAAAAAAGAATCTGAAAGCTGAAATTTCTGATTGGAACTTTGCAGGTATCTTAGCCAAAGCAAAAAATGAATGGAATAAAGAGTTAGGAAAGATTGAAGTTGAAGCTAGTACGAAAGATCAGCAAGAGGTTTTTTATACCGCTATGTATCATAGTATGTCAGCTCCAAACCTTTATTCAGATGTGGATGGCTCGTTCAGAGGAAGGGATTTGAAGATACATAAAACTGATGGTTGGGACTGTTACACGGTTTTCTCACTTTGGGACACTTATAGGGCAGAACATCCCTTATTTACTATCATCGAACCCAAAAGAACTCTTGATTTTATCAAAACATTCTTATCGCAATACGAAACAGGAGGAATTCTTCCGGTGTGGGAACTTTCAGGAAATGAAACCAATTGTATGATTGGATATCACTCAGTTCCTGTTATTGTGGATGCTTATATTAAAGGAATAAAGAATTTTGATGTAAATAAGATGTTGGAAGCCATGAAAAGTGGTGCAAATTCCGATAAAAGGGGTTTGTTGCCTTATCGTAAGTATGGATACATTCCTTATGATATCGAATCTGAGTCTGTTTCGAAAACACTAGAGTATTCTTATGACGATTGGTGCATAGCTCAATTTGCTAAGTCGATTGGCAAAATGGAGGATTATAAGGAGTTTATGAAAAGAGGTCAATTCTATAAAAATGTTTTCGATCCTTCAACCGGATTTTTCAGAGCAAAAGCCAATGGTAAATGGTTTGCGCCTTTCGATCCTAAAGAAGTTAATTTTAATTATACTGAAGCCAATGCCTATCAATATAGTATGGCTGTTCCTCAGGATATTTCGGGCTTTATTAAATTATTAGGTGGAATTAAAAATTTCGAAACCAAATTGGATACTCTTTTCTTGACTGATTCTAAAACAAGCGGAAGAGACCAATCGGATATTTCGGGTATGGTTGGACAATATGCTCATGGAAACGAACCAAGTCATCACATGGCTTATCTTTATAATTATGCAGGAACTCCCTGGAAAACCCAGGCTATGGTGAAGAGAATTATGAATGAACAATACTTTCAGAAGCCTGATGGACTTTGCGGTAATGAAGATTGTGGACAGATGTCAGCTTGGTATGTCATCAGTGCAATGGGGATTTATTCGGTTACACCCGGAACCAATGTTTATAACATTAGCAGTCCTTTGTTTGACAAAATTACTTTACATTTAGAAAACGGAAAAGAAGTTGTTATTTCAGCTCCTGATGCTTCAAAGAAAACCTATATCCAAAGTTTGAAAGTGAATGATACCAATTGGAACAGCCCTTTTATTACGCATGAACAACTTATTAATGGAGGAAAATTAGAGTTTCAAATGGCGGATCAGCCTAATAAGATGTGGGGTTTGGGAAATGAAATCACTCAGCCAAGTACTATAACCGACAATTTTATTACCATAAATCCTTATGTATCTTCAGGCGAAAAAGTGTATGCCGATTCATGTTTGATTTCGCTTTCAAGCCTCGACAATTCAAGTGCCATTTACTATACCCTCGATGATAAAAAGCCTGATATGAATTCGATTCAATATAAAAAGCCTTTTTATATCTCGAGCACAACGAATATGAATTACATAGCCTATAATCCAACAACAGGCTATAGCAAAATGGGAAGTTCCGTTTTTACTAAAATTAAGAAAGGAATGAAAATTAAATTATTGACCAAATATGCACCACAATATTCGGGTGGGGGAGATGAGGCTTTAATTGACAACATTAAAGGAGCCAATGATTTCCGTACGGGTACCTGGCAGGGATATGAAGGCATCAATTTAGAAGCGGTGATTGATTTAGGGAAATCTAGTTCGGTTCATTTAGTGGGCATTGGTTGTTTGCAAGACATTGGGGCATGGATATTTATGCCATCTAAAGTGACGGTTTTAGTATCGGATGACAATGTCAATTTTAAGGAAGTTGCTGTTGTAATGAATGATATTCCACAAAAATCAAAGGAAGCTATTACAAAGTTATTTGAAGCCAATAAATTAAATTTGACCACACGTTATATTAAAATAATTGCGCAAAATATGGGAAATTGTCCTGATTGGCATCCCGGAGCAGGAGGTAAGAGCTGGATATTTGCAGATGAGATTACGATTAAGTAATAAAATCTTTCAACTTGAATACTCTATCTAAAATCGGTTGGACGGCTAAGTTTGATATGCTTTTGCATCAAAAGCATATTACTTTTGTTAAATTTAACCTATTTTATATAGTTATAAGTTCATTTTTAGTAAATTATAAGAAGTTATCTGATCCAGTTGAATGGTACTCAATTGTATTAAAAGTATTCCCGAAAACGCTCTGGGAATACTTTCTTGAATTAAAGGAATACTTTCTTGAATGGAGGAAATACCTGGAGGTGCTCGGGAAATACTTTCTACAGTTAAAAGAATACTTTCTACAACTCTATAAACTCTTTTTTCAACATCAGCTATACCTTAAAATACTCCAGGAATACTTTCTAACGCAGAAAATATTCCTATTCTTCGCCAAAGTATTCCTATTCTTTGCCGGAGAATTCTTTCTACGTTTTCAGAAACACTTTATAGAGCTAAAAGTATTCTTTCTGCATTTTCAGAAACACTTTTTTAATCTAAAAACGTTTCCTGAGGCAATTTTTAGGATATCACTGTCTTTAAGAAAAAGCTTTAGAAAATTTAATCATATTTTAATTAATGGAAGTGAAAAGTACATCCTTGTTTCTTTAGATGATATATTTAGAAATGATTTTAATCCCAAATATATCTATAAATATTTTGCATTATCAAATCTCGATTTAAATTAAAGTATAATAACTTCCAACATGTCTTACGCTAAACCATCTGCAACATCAAATCTTCTGCTGATTACGGCAGCCTGCATTTGGGGTTTCGCATTCGTTGCCCAAAAACAGGGTTCCGAGCTGTTGGATGTGTTTACATTTAATGCAATTAGATTTGGATTGGGAACCTTGGTGCTTCTGCCTCTTGTATTTTGGATAAGAAAAAAAGAAGGGGTTCAAAACATGAATTTACTCTGGAAAGCAGGCATTGTTTGTGGAGTATATCTATTTGGAGGAGCTTATTTTCAACAACTTGGGGTTTCATTCACCACAGCTGGTAATGCCGGATTTATCACAGGATTGTATGTGCTCATTGTTCCTGCTGCAGGTCTATTCATTGGAAAATCAAGCGGATTATCCTTATGGTTAGGTGCCATTCTTGCTGTGGTAGGTTTATATTTACTCTCTGTAAAAGAAGGCTTTCAGATATCAAAAGGAGATATCTTCGTTTTATTAGGAGCCTTTGTTTGGGCAGGTCATGTGTTGGCTGTCAGTCATTATGCCCCAAAACTCAATGCTTTCTTATTGGCTTCAGTTCAATTCGGAGTGTGCTCTGTTTTAAGTATTTTTGGAATGCTTCTGTTCGAAAGTCCTTCATTATCAAATATAACTCAATCCAATATTCCTCTCTTATATTGCGGAATATTGTCGGTGGGAGGTGCATTCACATTGCAGGTAATTGCTCAAAAGAAGGTTCACCCAGCTATCGCATCCATCCTTTTAAGTTTAGAATCGGTATTTGCTGCATTGGGTGGCTGGTGGATACTAAACGAAAAAATGAGTCTCAAAGAACTCTTGGGCTGTGCCATCATGTTGGCAGGAATCATTGTAGCTCAGCTTAATATTCCAACATTTAAAACTCAAAAATTACTATTATGAAGAAATACTATTTATTTATGATGTTGTTTTACAGTAGTTTCTTTGCTTTCGCAATAAACAAAACTCCCGACATCATTCCTTTGCCTTCCAAAATAACCATGAAAGAAGGAAATTTTTTAATTAATAATAAGACAAATATTGTAGTTGAAGATCAATTGACTGGTATTATTGATGTTGCAGACTTATTTCTCAATCAATTGAAAACTCTTGCCGCTACTTCAACTGAAATTCATCAATTCGAAAAAGGGGAAAAATATAACCAAACCATTTTGCTTAAAACAATGGGAAATCTTTCCGATTCCTTAGGTGAAGAAGGATATATTTTAGATATAAATCCCAACAACCTGAGCATTTTAGCATCCACTCCAAAAGGTATTTTTTATGGCATTCAAACTCTTTGGCAATTATTCCCTTCTAAGGCAACCACTGTTCAGGCTGTGAAAACCTATGCAATACCTGCCTTGACTATTGTAGATAAACCTCGTTTTAAATGGCGAGGGATGCTGCTAGATTGTTGCCGTCATTTTATGCCCAAAGAAACTATTTTGAAATATATTGATTTACTGGCTTTTTATAAAATGAACCGTCTACATTGGCATCTGACAGAAGATCAGGCATGGCGAATCGAAATTAAACAGTATCCGAATCTTACCAATATTGGCAGCAAACGCATCGAAGAGGACGGGAGTGAATATAAAGGATTTTATTCTCAAGTAGAAGTTAAAGAAATTGTTGAGTATGCTGCCAAACGCAACATTAGCATTGTTCCAGAAATAGAAATGCCCGGACATTCGATTGCTGCCATTGCCTCCTATCCCTTTTTATCTTGTACGCAACAACCTATTAAAACAGAAACAAACTGGGGTGTTTTCAAAGATGTGTATTGTGCCGGAAATGATTCGGTTTTTCAATTTCTTG
>JBAWXL010000107.1:0-13635 GCA_037144095.1 Bacteroidota bacterium | reverse complement strand
CTGTCCAGGTGAAAGTATAAGGCGGAACCCCCGAACTGACGGTGATGTTGATTTCGCCATTGCAGGCGCCCAAACAAGTTTCATTCACTTTGGTTGAGGTGAACACCAGGGCAGCGGATGGATTGATGATCACCTGATTAACGGCGGTGCAATTTGCGGCATCTGTCACCGTAACGTTGTAGGTGCCGGCAGCCAAACCCGAAATGGTTTGGGTGGTTTGTACCGGATTGGTATCCCAATTGTAGGTGAAAGGACTAAAGCCTGATGCCCAAACCGTGGCGGAACCATTATTGAAGCCACAACTTGCATTGACATAAGAGACCGAATCGGATAGTCCACCGGTGGTGACAAGAACGGTATCGCAAATTGAGGAGCAATAACCATCGTTCACGGTAACAGAATAAGCACCTGCTGTTAGTCCGCTTGCAATGCTGGTGCTTTGCACCGGAACAGTGTTCCAGGTGTAGGCATAGTTTCCTGAACCCTGAGAAGCCACGACCTCAATAGAACCATTGCTGGCACCACAAAGGGGTTGAGTTACATTGGTAATGGCGCAGGCAACCTGCATAACATTAAAATCGAAATTGGCATTGGAAGCAACATTTCCACACAAATCGGTAACCGGGCCAACTAAGCTTAATGAATAAACACCACCCATGACGATAGGAGGTGTAAATTTTACAGAATAAACATATTCCTGATTGCCACCTGCCAAACAAGCTTGACCAGTTACACCGGTAACCGTATGAGGACCATCGGGTCCAACGAATGTAAAATCAGTAGCATCCACCGTATTGCATAATACGTTTTCAGAAAACGTAACGGTGATGGAAGAATCGTTGCAGCCTACCGTTGTATCTACTGCCACCAGCACAGGAGGAATATTATCGAAAATGGAAGCAGTAGAATTGGTGAAGTCTAAAGTAAAACCAACGGTAGATCCTGTCCAGTTTTGAATATTCAAATAGAATCTTTGTCCAACATAGGTATTAATGGGAGCATTATTTGCGGGAGCAGCATTAAGCGCTGAAGGATCCTGACAGTTGATGTTTGTATTTGGGGTTAATGAATTGGCACCGGTAACACCATAGGTATTGGCAGCATTACAACTGGCAACAATTTGGGGATAAAGTGAAACGTTTTGCAGGTCGGAACAGCTAAAATTGGTTAAGTCGAATAAAACCCAATCATAATCAGAGTTTGCCACATTAGGGGTGATGCGAAAATCTAACAAACCTGCAGTCTGCACCTGAAAAGTGTACCAAACAGAATTTGCTTCAGGGTCGACACACATACCCATGGCACAACTGCCGTAACCGGTGTAATCTACAATATTACCTGATCCGGTATATGAATTTGCTTGATAATAAGTGCTCTGACACACAGGTATTGCCCCAATGCAATCCTGAACTGACTGACCATAGGTGAGCTTTCCAAAAAGAAAACTTATGCCTAAAAACCAAAAGAATATTCTTGTTTTCATTTGTTGAATTTTTGTTTCTCATTTTAATAAGACATTTTCCTAAAGTGCAATTTGACTGATTCAAAAAACACATACAAAAATACAGATTTATCTTATACAAATTGAGTTTATTTTATACAAGACAATTTTATTTGCAAAAAGGTTGCCTGAGGAAAATATTTTTTTAGAAATCAATTAAAATTGCAAATTGATTTCACAAGAATAATGAACGCATTTATAGACTTACTTTATCAAAATGACAGATCCTGCATATATATGCCCTTTATTGTTTAGTTCAACAACTTTGAACTTATACACATAGACTCCCTGTGGGCATAATGTTCCTTTATAGGTGCCATCCCATCCTTTTTCTGAATCTTTAGTTTCGAAAATTAATTCGCCCCAGCGATCAAATATACACAATTCAAATTCATCGGTTTTGTATCCATAACCCTTACCGTTAAATACTTCATTCTTATTATCTTCATTTGGTGAAAATGTATTGGGAATATAATAAGTAAATCCATCTCCGATGGTAACATGTTTGATGACGGTATCTACACATGCTCCGTTATGTATGATCAGCATCACTGCATAATCGCCAGGGTTAGCGTAATAATGTAAAGGGAATTGTTCTGTTGATGTATTATTGCTTACATCACCAAAATCCCAAAGCCATTCATTTGCATTTACAGAAGCATCATAAAAATGTATTGTGGGGGTATAAACATCTGTGAACCAGGGATTGGCAGTGAAGTCTGCTAAAGGATTAGGGAGGACATGTATGGTATCATATCCAACAGCCGTGCAGCCGGCAATTTCAGTGGCACTAAGCGAAACGATGAAACTCCCTGAATTTGTATAGGTATAAGTTGGAGAATTCAAACTCGAAACGTCTGTTGTAGTGGTTGGATCACCAAAATCCCAATGAAGAGAGTTAGGGTCAAAATTTCCGTTGTTCACAAAGTTGAACTGAACCGCAAGTGGAATACAGCCTTCATGGGGAGTTGAAGTGAAACTTAGTGTTGCAGAGGACGAAATTGTCACACTAACGGTTGATACATTGGTGCAGCCGTTAATGGTAGTTCCTGTAACTGTGTAGACAGTATTTGAAGAAGGTGAAACATTTACAGTGGTGCCATTAAGGTTTCCCGGCATCCATGAATAAGTATCAGCACCATAACCTGTCAGCGCAGTGGACTGACCATTGCAAATGGTATCAGGAGAAGCCAAAGCCGTTACAGCAGGAGTTGGATCAATTGTAATGGTTATGGTTGCAGCTGTGGCACATTGCCCTGAATTTGGTGTAAATGTGTAATCTGAGTTCCCAGGCATTATAGTAGAAATCAACATAGGGTTCCAGGTTCCTGTAATACCATTGGTTGAAGTTAAAGGTAAATCAGTTGGTGTTAATCCAACACAAAAGGGTCCAATTGTTGGGAATGTAGGCAAAATGCTGGTAGTAACAACAACCGTCATGGTGGTTGTTGCAGCACATTGTCCCGCATTGGGGGTAAAAGTATAAATAGTTGTTCCCAGAGAAGAAGTATTAATTACGGCAGGATTCCAAACTCCATTAATACCATTGGTTGAAGATGCGGGTAAAATATCAGGAGTTGAGCCAACGCAATAGGGTCCTAAAGTAGTGAAAACAGGAATAATACTTGAAGTTATGTCAATGTTCATAGTGGCTGTTACAGCACATTGCCCGGCATTAGGGGTAAATGTATATACTGTTGTTCCCAATGCAGCAGTATTAATGGTTGCAGGACTCCAGCTTCCTGCGATGCTATTTGTGGACGTTACAGGTAATGCAGGAGCGGTTGAGCCAATACAATAAGGTCCTAAAGCAGCAAACGCTGGGGTAATACTTGAAGTTATATTAACACTCATAGTAGCAGGAATGGCACACTGTCCGGCATTTGGAGTAAAAGTATAAACTGTTGTTCCTATTGTTGCCGTGGATATAGTTGAAGGGTTCCAGTTTCCGGTGATACTGTTGGTGGAAGTTGGGGGTAATAAAGCCGGGGTTGCCCCAATGCAATATGGACCTAAAGCAGTAAAAGTGGGGCTTATCCCTGACGAAACAGTTATGCTCATTGTAGTTGAAGAAGCACAAAGGCTGCTTGTAGGTGTGAAAGTATAAATGCTGATTCCTGCTGTGGCAGTGGATATAACAGAAGGATTCCAAGTGCCGCTAATTCCATTTGTTGAAGTTAAAGGTAAGCTTGCTGCAGTAGCTCCGACACAATAGGGACCTAAAGGTGCGAAAGTAGGAGTTAATCCTGATGTAACGTTTACTGTGATTGAATTGGTTTTAGTGCAAGTTCCATTGGTTCCTGTGACAGTGTAAACAGTCGTTGTTGAAGGGGTTGCTGTAACAGGAGAACCTGTTGCAGGTGTCGTTGCAGGCGACCATGAATAAGTGTAAGGAGAAGGAGAGCTGGCTGTTAAGGTAACTGTTTGCCCAACACAAATGGGATTTGGAGTCGCCGTAACGGTTATGGTATCAGTAGGGAAGGCAATAATGTTGCTGATGAAAATATATTGATACTGACTGATGCCATATCGGGCAGGGTTTCCTACCGGGGTTGGCACATTGGTGGGGGGATCCTGATTTGAATATATAACTGTGATGGTTTTAATTAAATCGGTAGCTGTACCCACAGAAATTGGCTCATTCAAACATTGTCCCTGAAGTTTATTGGCTGCTAATATTAGGCTTGTTCCTGTTGTTGAAGTAGTAATGGGACCATTATTAGTTGTCAAGGTTGGAGTTATGGCAGTTCCATCGCATTTGGTGGCACTAATGGTGGCTTTATCCTGATAATAAGCATAATTGAAAGACCCATCATTATAAAAAGGTTCAGTGAAATCAAATAGATTGAAGGTTGCGGGCCCTTTAACACCTTGAGGGAAAGTAAAAGTAACAGTGATGCTGTTATTCCATGCTGCTGTTCCTGTGCTGTTGCCGGCACCTGTCATTTCTAATCTTAGGCCGGTTTGGTTGTTACAATTCTGAGCAACTGAGCCTCCCCCACCCCCAAGCCCATTTGTACCGATAGAAGTTCCCTGCCATTGCTGCGAACCTCCCCCACTTGAAGTAATGGCAACAGTGCAATTAGCAGATATTGTAAAGGCAGCTGAGTGTTGAGGAATGTTAGTTAATGAAAATGTTTGAGCATGGGTTCGAGTTATGAAAATGCTCATCATGAGAAAAACAATACATGCAATGAGATACGTCTTTTTCATATTAAAAGAAATTAGTTTTTTGATTTCACTTTACAAGACACTTTTTTGGGGTGAAAAGATGCCTGCGAAAGTAAATATTTTCATGAAGTGTGCAAATAAATCTATTATATGGCATTTTGCAAATACGAAAGCATAAAAAAAGCGCTTCAGATGAATGAAACGCTTTATGTTAAGTTGAAAGTGGTTAGCGCAAAGCACTATTTTTTCATTCCTTTGCAACTTGCTGAATTCTTTTTGCACATTGTGGTATCGCATTTAGCAGATGCAGTGCCTTTGCCTTTTTTGTCAGTGCAAGTTGATGAACATTTTTTTTCGCATGATGCAGCTTTGGTATCGGCTTTTGTGCCTGTGCTTACACTACTTGAAGCTCCGTCTGATTTTGCAGCTCCTTTTTTGTCAGATTTGCAGCATTCTTTTTTTGTGCCAGTGCATGATTTTGAACACTGTGCGTTAACTGTAGTCATTGTAGCAATCATTGCAATTGCCAGGATTAAAAAATACTTTTTCATTTTAATTGATTTTTTGTTTTTAAATTTAAATTTGAATTATTTGAGTGTTTGTTTATAACAATTTATCAGCAAATAAGTTTTTGTAATAGAAATTTATTTGTTACTTTCTGATGTAATGTGTTTAAAGGATTAAGATTGTTTTGGAGGACGCCAAACTGAGCTAAGCGAAGTTGAAAAGTCGGCTTTGATGTAGGTGGCAAAGTGTTTGCCTGTGTATTGTGGTTTTAAAGTAAGGTTGATAGTGGTTGGAATTATAAATTGAAGGGTGCTACAACCGAAAAAAGGTGTGCATTGTCCCTTTTTACATGATTTTTCTTTCTGATTATCGGTTTTCTTTTCGCATGGTTTTGAAATATGGCAGCACGTTTTTTGGCAATGTGCTTTCTTTTCCGCTTGCTTCAGGTTAATGAAAGAAGGGAAAACAAGTAATACCAATATATATAAGCTTAAGGAAGCTGCAATTAATTTCATCGGGGCAAAGATAATACTTTTTCATCAGATATCTGTTGATGAATTGTGAAATTTAGGATTGAGTTCCATTGAATAGTGTTAGAAAATAAAAATTAGCTGCAAATTTATCGATTTTTAAATTTTAAAATCTATGATAATCTGAATAATTCGGGTGATTATATTTTTAAATATTTCTTTTCAGTGATTTTTTTGAGTAGTTTTGAGTTTTCTTTTGTCAATTATTACTTTAGATTGAAAATTGCTAGGTTGAAAAATTAATGTGATGAAATGATAATTCATTTTTTTAATCTCACTAATATTGAAGATTTGCGAACATAGTGGTTTCAGAAATACAGATTAGTTTGATGTATTTTATTATTGCAATGTATTGAATTTGTATCGTTTGGAAATGTTTTTGATTTTGTTTTTTTTCAATTCAATGTTTGAAATTATTTATTTAGATAATTATTTTGCGTAAGTAAATGCATCAATCGTGTAAGTAAATTAGTCAATCGCGTAAGTAAATTAGCCAATCGTGTAATTACATGAGCCAATCGTGTAAGTAAATATGTCAATCGTGTAGTTAACGAAGCCAATCGTGTAAGTAAATATGTCAATCGTGTATGTATCGAAGTCAATCGCGTAAGTAAATGAGTCAATCGTGTAGTTAATTGCATCAATCTTGTAAGTGAATTTTTATATTTCGACTCTACATTTTTAATTCAGGTGTTTATTTTTGGTGGTTATGATATTAGTTATTTAAGTTTTAAAATGATTTTGGGATATTTTGTGTGAATCGTTTTTTTGAAAAAATACTATTGATTTATTCTCAGATTTATTTTTTTTGTAATTTTGAACCCATAATGGAAGAAGATGACAATGACATATTATTAGATGATTTCATTGGATTTGAAAAGCTTTCGGATGAGGCTATCAATATCTGTAAATCAAATGGTTTGGACTCGCTATTTGAAATTATTGAATTTTTCGATATGAATGATAGTTTTATGGGTCTTGAGAATTGTTGTGATACAATTAATGATGAATTGATTGCGGTTTGTGAGAAATATAAATCAAAAAATGTAGTTCCGTTTGAATATAATGCTGAATTAGAATTGATTCATTCGTTGACTGATATGCAAATTGAAACTCTGAATGAGTTTTTAAATTATAAATTATTTACTTTAAAATCTTATAACAAAAAACTGTATGCATTTTTGTTGCAGATTTCGGATGCTGATTTCTCAGTTGAATTCTTGTTAAAAATGTTTTCTTATGATTTTAATTTATTAGTCAGAGATGTTGTTAGGAAATCAAGAATAAGAGGTTATTACAGATTTAAAAATTCTTTAGAGAACTTTATATATTCGATTTCCAGCTATAATGAAAGTGAATTATTTAAGACTAAAGCATTACTTTGCGCTAAAATTGGGTTTAATAATATAATTTTAAAAAGCTTTAAAGAAAAAGAATTTGCTTTTGATGAATCAGGCAAGATTAAACTTTTTGCGACATTAAAAAAACTTCTTGATTTTAATAACTTACCAATCAGCAATTTTTATTATAAGTTATTTCCTTTAAAATATACTTATAATGATATGGATTTTCAAACATTTGAAGCAATTGGGAATAATTTGGATTTTAAAAGTGAACGGGTGAGACTACCCTTAAAAAAATTGAAAAATAAACTTGATAAGTATTTAGAAAATATATCTTACTTAAATTCAAAGGTAATTGTGGAATATAAGGAAGGTAAGTCTGATTCGTTGATTGTTCTGAATGATGCACAAGTAAGAAAAATTAATGAAAATGAAAATGTTGATTTCAATATAACCTTCTATGAGTTGATTTATGATTTATTATATGGTGAAAAATTTAAAGTTTTACCTAATAATAAAGTGAAAATAATACAAAGAAAAAATGTTTTAGTGAAAAGAAGTGGAAACATTTTTAGGATCAAGAATGAGATTTATAATAAATTCAATTTCATTAAATTTATAAATAAATTTCGTAAGTTAATGTATGATAAATATACGCCAATATTTAATTTGCGTGAATATATTAGAAATGAAGTAGTTGATTGTGAAGACTTTTATTATAATGAAATTTTTGAAGTTTGTAAATCCATCTTATTAGTTGATTTGAATATAAAAACATCTAATGAAGGATGTATTTTTTTTGAGAAAGAAACAGAAGTGGAAACGTATACGGCGATTTATGAATTAATGAAAAAAACATCTGAACCTATGAAAATTCAAGAGATTCAAGGTGTTTTAAATACATCAAATCCTTTAAAGAAGTTTACTGAAGAAAAAATTCACTTTTATTTAATTAAATATAAGAAAATTTTTGTTTTATTAGGTCGATCCAACATTTGGGGGTTAAAGGAATGGGAAACTGAAAAGGAAAATTTTAAGGGAGGTTGTATCCGAGATATTGTTGTAGAGTTTCTGTCAAATAATGAAAATCCTGTTCTTAATTCTGAACTTGTTGAATATGTGATGAAATACAGACCAGATACAAATCATAGAAGTATCCTTTCCAGTCTTTCTACTGACACTCATAAGAAATTTATTTTTTTTAAAAACAACTTTATTGGTCTATCTGGGAAAGAATATCCTGCCAAATTTGCTATTCCACTCAAAAAACCAATAAAATGGGACCAAAGAATTATTGAACTTAAGAAGTTTCTTGAAGTAAATAATCGTTTACCAAGTACATATTCAGTAAATCCTGAAGAAAAAAATTTGAGTATCTATTTACTTAAGCAAAAATATGAATATCAAAAGGGTAAATTATCAAAAGAAAGATTTAATTTCCTTAGAAGTATCAACTATCCACTGGAAGAAAGGATTTATAAAAAAAAGTTGAAGTGATGATATGCTAATGGGATGATATGCTAATGTGCTGATGTGCTAATGGGATGATGTAGGGATTGAAAAATGCTTTGTTTTTGTTTTCTGTTTGAGGAATTCTGATTATTTTTGCATTTGAATTTTAATATTGTGGTTATGCAAATTAATACTTATAATAAAGACTTCTCAAAACTCGGTAATGATTCTGATAGTAAATGTCTTCCATATTGTTTACTGATTGGTGATAAGGTGGTTTATGATAATAGAACTGCTTGTGTTTTGAAACAATACGTTGATTTGGATTATTATCCAGAGCATGTATTATTCAGAATCGCCAGGCTGATGTTTCCAAATGATGAAATAGGGATGAGGGGTGTTGATGAACTTGAAAAATCATTGGTGGTGGTTAAAAAAATCAGACAACAAAAACATAGAGATAAACGTTCCATTTTATTCATGCAGAATTTCAATAAAGTAATGAAAACGGTGAAAAAAGGGATTAAAGAAAAATTTGAAGTTAATATGGCTGCAAGAGGCTTTTTGCAATTGGTTCCTTATATCGAAAAAGAAATCCTTAGCCTGATTGCAATTATTTTTTTTGATGTGGAAAATAGTGAAAATTCTTTTATCCCCGAAATCTCAAATTGCTTAATTGGAAGCGAAAACACGCTGATGCTTGATGAAAGCATGGAGCAATTGTTTTCATTCAGTGTGCCAAGTCAACAGGCAAATGACCATTATAGCTTTTTGAAAATTCCGTTATGGCATTTTCCTTCCACTAAAGATTTGTCGTTTGAAGAGTTTGATTATACGAGAGAAAACCTAAAAACTGCGCTTGCACCATTTAAAATTCAATTGAAAGAAGTGAGCGATAAAATAAAAAGTTTAGCTTGGGGTGACGGTAATATTGCACAGATTGAGCAAATGTGTGAGCCATTGATAAATTCGCAAAATACTGTTCAACAGGCAATAGATGAGAGTTTATATATGATTAAATCGAAAAACCAATTTCCTGATAAGTCGGGGGTTAGCTTTAATTTGGGTGTTAGTTCGGTAGAAACTATTATCGACTATTATGAAAGATCAGAAATTGTGTTGGCTTATGAGGCAAACCAAATAAAAGAACAAGTGAGCCGGCATATTGATTTGAAAACGAGCTATGTGTTCGCTTATTTCTCATTACCCGCTTCAAATGATGCAAGTCAGCCAAATGAATTGTATAACTTTTTCAATAACAAGACACTTTCCTAAAATAGAAAGCCAACAATCAACGAACTATATCCCCTTAATGCCCATTTTCTTCATTAAAATGGAAGCATTGAGACTTGTGCAGACACCTTGGTTGAGCATATAGTCGAAAAACAAATCTTCATTATGGATTTTTATGTTGAAGTTGTAGTTTTCGATATTATCGGGGAAATCTTGTTTCATATCAGTTAGCGCCAAATCGTGAGTGGCGATGATGCCAACTGCTTCATTTGAAATAAATTGCTTTATCAGTGCAGTGGAACCTATATGACGGTCGATAGAATTGGTTCCTCTCAGTATCTCATCGAGTAAAAAGAAAACCTTTTCGTTTCGTTCGACCTCTTTAATGATGGATTCCAGTTTTTTAAGTTCGGCAAAGAAAGAAGAAGTGTTGTCTTTGAGCGAATCGGCAATGCGCATGCTCGATAATATCCTTACAGGAGAAAAAGTCATTTCGGAAGCACAAACACAAGAACCTGCCATGCCCAAAATCATATTGATTCCAACGGTTCGCAAAAAGGTGCTCTTGCCCGACATATTGGAACCGCTGATAAGGATGATTTTAGCTGCTCCATCAATCATAAAGTTGTTAGAAACCCTGTCTTTTTCGACAATGAGAGGATGTCCCATGTTGTTGGCATCGAGGTGGAAATGCTTCTCGATAATTCGCGGAAAACAATAATCGGGATGACTAAAACTTAAATTAGCAAAGCTTGACAAGGCTTCAAATTCGCCAACACTTGCAAACCACTGTTCAAGATTTTTATTTCTTTGCTTCCACTTATCGAGGCGATTGAGCTGATGAATATCCCAAAACAATAATATGTTTAAAAAGGGGTGCACATATACATTATATCGCACATCAAAATCATCCACTATGCCGCTCAGCTTTTTTATTTCCTTTGAAGCAAGGCTATCACCCGATTGTAAAAGAGATTTCAGCCTGAGCAACTTAGGAGAAGTAAAACTTTCGTTTTCTATTTCCTGAAGTATCTCATTATAAGTTTTCAGCGCATTTGAATTGTCGCTTACTTCGTTATGCGCTTGTTTCACCTTTTGATTCGTTTTGCGAATAATAAATAAATGGGTGAAAATCAGAATTGCTATCAACCAATTTAAAGAAAACACAAAGGAAAGTCCGATGGATGTTAAAGTCACTACAGAAAGCAAATTGCACAACAAAATAAATCTTTTACTGAAAGTAGCTTCGGCATCTTTTTTAACCCAATAGATTAAATTGGCGAAGGCCCTTTCGTTTTTTTTCAGCATAAACCCTTTTACAAAAACCCTTTGTCTCCAATCTATTTTTTCACTCAATTCACGAATGGCTTCATTTCTTTCTGAAATTTCAACAGGCATGGCAGGATGCAAAAGCCAATTTGCCAGGATTTCACTGCTTTTAGATAATGTGCAGCGATTTATCAATTGAAACAATGAAGAAGTACCAAAAATATCCAAATCATCAGCATAAGGATGGCTTTCGTCTTTAAACCTCTTCCCATCATCAAAGTAATCATAATTACCGTTCAAGCTGTTGATTTCATTTTCGTTGAGCAGTTTCAGCAATTCATATTCTTTTCTTTTCGCAGCATTCTGATGATCTTTTCGAACGGTGAAGATGAAAACAGCTATAAAAAGAATAAATTCAGGAATGGCAATATAAATGCAAGTTTGAAATAGCCAAACAAACAATGTAATCCCTATCACAACAGTCAATAATCGGTAAAACGGAAGTTTGCGGTCTTTTGCAATACATTCCTTTTCTTTATCTTCAAAAAAGGTAATCCTTTGTTGGTAGTAGCTGTGTAAATCCACTTTTGTTTTTGTTGGTAAAACTACAGAAATATTCTGTATAAAGGTTGATTACTACAAATGAAGCACTTGAACACCGCATTTATAATTCCAAAATCACTGGCTTTTAACTCAAAAAAACTTACTTTTGCAAACTGAATTGGAAGCATTCAGAATTAATAATATCATCATGAAAAAGTAGCTTTCCAATCATCATTTCAAACTAAATACATACTAATAAAAGTGCAGTGTTGACACTATAATCAATCCTTTAAACAATGAAAAAAATTACTTTAATTTTCACCTTACTCATTGCAATTGCAATGAATTCAAACGCTCAATGGACATTACAAACCAGTGGCAAGACCAACGACCTTCTTTCGGCATATTTTATTGATGCAAACAACGGCTATGTAGTGGGTGCAGACGATGGCATGGGGAGTGGTGGCATGATCTTGAAAACTACCAATGGAGGCACTAATTGGACAGCCCAAGTCAGCAATACATATAATATATTAAATTCTGTTCATTTTACAGATGTTAATACAGGTTATATTGCCGGTGGATCAGGCACCATATTAAAAACCATCAACGGTGGCACCAATTGGACCGCACTAACAACCAATGCAACAGCTAACCTGAAATCAATTAGTTTTTCAAGTGCTACAACAGCATATGTTGTTGGGAGTGGTGGAACCATTATAAAAACAACTAACTCAGGCACCGACTGGACACCTCAAACCAGTGGCAAAACTTCAATCTTAAATTCAGTTACTTTTATCAATACTACCACAGGTTTTATTGTTGGCGATTCAGGCACAATATTGAAAACAATTAATGGTGGAACCAATTGGACTATTCAAAACAGCGGTTTAACAGGATCGTCTAATAATCTGAACTCAGTTTATTTCACCGATGTAAATACAGGATATGCCGTTGGTCAAAGTGGAAAAATTATTAAAACCACCAATGGAGGTACAACTTGGGTTGCCCAAACAAGTGGGCTTACTAATGACATTTTTTCTGTTTATTTTGTAAATGCCAATACAGGCTATGCAGTGGGTTGGACAAAGGTTTTGAAAACCACCAATGGAGGTTCTACATGGACCATTCAAAGTAGCGGAATTAGTGGCACTTATGACAACCTTAATTCAGTATTTTTTATTGATGCAAATACAGGATATACAGTTGGCAATAAAGGACGAATTTTAAAAACCACCAATGGTGGAGGGGTTGGAATTGAAGAAAACCATCCTGCCATTGCAGCTCGCATCTATCCAAATCCTGCCTCCGACTTCCTTTCAATTGATTTGCAAAACATAAGCAATTCCGGTGTAAAATTAAATGTTTATAATGTAGTGGGCGAATTGCTAAAATCAGAAATAATTTCAAGAAACCAAGATCGCGTTAACATTCAAGATTTAGCCAACGGACTATATGTTGTTACCCTCGAATCAAACAACGCTAAAGCAACGCAAAAACTCCTTATACAACGCTAGGTCAATAACAATCAATTACTAGAATTTAAAAAATCGGATTAATAACATAATCCGATTTTTTTATTTTTGAGTTATTTCCACCAATAGTTTTTGTTCTGTTGAGCATATCTTTCAATTCTTCAATATGATTGTAGGGTAATTATCAAGATAATATCCAAATTTGTAAGCAATAGAATGTCTGAACATTTGATTAAAGTAAAAATTACCAAGTTTCAATATTAAATCAAAGGCTTTATAATCTATACTATTGTATAACGAATTTCCTCTGTGTAAACGAATAAGCCGCAAAATAACCCAATGCTCCATTACTGATATTACTGACCGGATTTTCAGGAGGAGCAGACATAAAGGATGAACCTTCGCCAAGCACACTACTCAATGTATTAAAGAAGTTAAATGTAGATTCATCAATAGATTCTAATGTCACAGTCAGACTATCCCCGGGTTTTAACTTTGTATTGGAAGATATCGACATATCATCGCCATCCGTCAATTTATCGGAAACCACTCTATATCTACCTTTATTTATTGCATTTGTGTCATTAGAATTCAATACCAGCCGGTAATAG
>JBAWXL010000106.1:0-13754 GCA_037144095.1 Bacteroidota bacterium | reverse complement strand
TTAGTTTGAGTTTTTGTGGTAGGGTTTTGTTTTTCTTTAGAAATAGTACCTAATTCTTGTTCTATTCTTTGTTTGCGTTTCAATAATGATTGTACTTGTTCGCTATTCCTAATACTGTCTAATCGCGTAACTTCTTCTGAAATAGGAGTTCCTGCCATTTCAACCAATTCCCTGCTATATTTTATAGAATTTTCCATTCGTTGTGTTTTGCTTACATTATCATAGAAGTGAAAATAGTTAAAAGTAAAAGCACTCAATAAATCAAACACAACATAAAATACCAGAAACAACTGCCATTTTCGTCCACGTCGTGAAATCATTAAAACTAACCAAAAGAGTGTGAAAGTGATAAGGAAAGAGAAAACCCAAACTATAACCTTGGTGCTTGTATCATCATCAGTAAACAGAGATTGCATACCCCAAACCATAATAACAAAAGTAAGACCCAAGAAACCGAGCACTGCAATCCAGTGTAAAATTTCCCAAAGCGGATATTTAGTATCGTGATTAAACCACTTAAAAAATCGAAAAGCCAGTTCTTTATGGTTGTCATTTGTTATAGGTTCGGCATTAAAGTCAATATACTCCTTTTCCTCAAATTTTTTATAGAAAAAAGAGCAGAGAGAACCTATTGCAATCGCTGTTATTAGCCATATAAACCACAAAAACCATCTTGTACTTGCAAAATCTGAAATAGTACAACAAATTAGAGCAGTCACAATAGTATACAACACTAACGCTACCCACATGCCATTGCGAAATAGCAATACAGGCAATTTTACAAAGAATTTTTTTATTTCGGAAATTTCAATTTTAGTTTGACTTTCCTCATCATTTTTAATGTCTTCCATTCCTAATATTTTATGTTATCTGAATATCAAATATTTTTTGATTTATATGGATTAAATAATGCGCACATAAAAGAGAACAGCACAATTATTTCCAATGCTTCGCCAACGGCATCAACGCCAAATCCTGGGATCAACCGTCCTGTAAATGGAACTTTCCAATAGTAAGAAGCCACAAGATAAAGTGTAACGCCAATCCACATATTGCCTGCAAGCAGTCGACCGATAAGTCTGCGATTAATTTCGAAATTCTGTGGATTCCTTCGCCAAGTATCACCAATGCTAAACCAATATACTAGAATTCCCAACACTATTAACCCAAACAGCAATGCGAACCAACCAATCCACCGCAATGAGCCAAGATATACGCCAGGCACGCAAACATCGTTCATTACTACAGGCGATTGCCCTGAAGATACAAGTGGGTGGAAGTTGTTGTCTTCACTATATATATCGTAATTATCACCCATACCAGCATCTACTTTTTCGGCATAATGCCGCATAACTTCCATCCATTGCATATCGCTTTCAGAGTAACTATACCCGGCATTCTTCACTTGATTTGGGCCAATGCAATTTTGAATACGTCGGGTGCCTCTTTTATAATCAATATTTTCGGGATTAGAAAGATGATTAACATACCCCCAACCAAACAAAACCACAAAAGAAATGCCAAAAAGAAGACCTAAAATAAAATTTGTATTCAAAATTTGGTTATTTAACTTGCCACTTACAGAATTATATTTGGCACATGAAAAAATAAGAAAAATCCATGTAATTCCAATACCAAAAACATTGATAAAAAATCCTAAATCAGAGATCCCTATTACAACAAAAAAACAACACAAAGACAGTGTTTTAATAATCCAAAGCCATAATTTATGCCTAATGAAATTATGCTTAAACCAATTTATTGACCAACTAAATTTATTGTTATTTCTTGTATTCCCATTTTTTTTGAAATTCCATTTTTTAAAAATAAAGAATTCAAATCTATCGTTTATATTTGGCATTAATTCGGTGTTTTTTTTCATAACAAAGCTCAATACATATATTAGTATCAACACCGAAAAGGCAGTACTAAAATTACCTCTTAACGCAATTGGGCATAACATAATAAACATTATTAAGTAAATCCAATTGCGCTTCTTGTTAAAATCCAATTTGATAGGATTTTTTATTTTACTTAAACGTAATAGTAATTTCTTGTGAATTTTGGATACCCATTTTGGGGAAATTGCAAATAGTACAAAAAACATAGAAACCCAAAAACCTACTGACCAAAAAACAGAAAAATGATTGTCATTAAATGCATTACTTGTTGGATCGAATATTGAAATTTCACTAGATAAATAACTGTTCCAAATCGGCTTGATGAAATCCTCAATTATATTATATGTAGCATATAAACAAAAAAGAAAAATACCTATTGGAATTAGAATTTTACTAAACCAATGATCAAAATTAACAACTTTTTTATCGTTTAACTTTTTAAGAAACTTCAATTTTGTAGGAATAGCCCACTTTATGAAATCATCGTTTTTCATTCCTAATTCATTGCTATTCGAAATATTAAAATATACCCTATTAATCAAAATAATCAACAGAAATAAAGCAAAAAGCGAAAACAAAGTTGTAAGATATGATACAGGATATATGTTTTCGAAAAAAGGATAGGTAAAAGTAAGTTTTTCGGCAATCATTAATTTTTGGTTTAAGAAAAACCAAAATAATGTAAATAATCCCAAAATGTAATAGCGTGCATTTTTAACTTTTTCGGCCGTATTCCCATTTGCAGATTTTGGAAACGACAAAAACAATATAACCATCAAAACGAACCAAGCAAGAGCCAATAACCAATGCTTCGACCAATAAAACGCTTTATTCAAAATACGAGTTTTGTAAGTAATACTACCTGTAACGAGTTGCTGATTATTGATTTTGATTTTCGGAATAAAACTACCCGAAGTTGCTAAATAAATTGTATCTCTACTATTTGCTTTTTGGAAAATTAGATTATTGCTTTTAACTTCCGAAAGTTCACAAACATACTCTGAAAGTGCATTAGAAAACGCGGGAATATAGAAATCGGTAGGCATAGGATATGACTTAAGCATTTGTTTGAGATATACTCCCGTTTCAGAACTGTCAGCAGTTGCTTTTATCCTATCCATTGGGATAGTAGTTGTTATTGCTTTAGGGAAGGTTACTGAAAAATGCAAATCATTCCTCTTTATAAGGATATGACCAGCACCCCACTCAGTAAATATCTGCACTGGTTTTGCAAAATATGTTCTAATGCTGTCTGATAAATAGGTTTTGTTGTCACAAAATTGTAAATAATCACAAATTCTTTTTTCTTGTTTTTTTACACTCCAACTATTCATTTTGAAAAACTGGATCTTAAATTCTGCGCTTTGAGGATAAGTCTTAGAATAACAGTAACCAACTTCATTTATTCTTGTGAACTTGTCGAGAATTACAAGCATGTATTTGTCAGCTTTTTTCTGAATAAACGAGTTGAATTCAATTTGACCATTGTCTATTGAATTACGCATTTCAGGAGTTAGACGGTCAGTTAAAACATCTTTGAGCATATAATACTCATTATTGAAATTTCCTAGTCTTCTAAAAATTGAATCTCCAGTAAGTGGAATATTAAAAATAGTAATTATACTGTCTTTTCCTATCTCGTGTAGATTGGGATTTATGTTATTGATTTTATAATACAAACAACTGTCCGTATTATTGATTTTGTATAAAAATGTATCTTTTTCATACGATACAGTCATATACTTTTCAGGTACATTTATATAACACACATCGGAGTTCTCACCAATAGTAAAATCATTTCTATCCGGCAAATCAAATTGTGTTATTGAGAAATATAGACGATCAGACGTGTGATTTATATATCCGAACCATACAATAAATATTGTAACGAAGATAACTGCTACTGTTATACCAATAAAACAATTTTGCTGATTGAATTTCATCCTTTTTTAGAATTATAGTTACATATATTAATTTTCCAATTGTCTTTTTGATGGTAAATAGGTAAAAACAATTGTCGGTACAAATTAAAGTCCTAAGTGAAAGAAATAGATTATATACAAAAGTCTGTTTAAATCCCTTACAACAAAACAAAATTAAATTAATCCCATCCAACTGAGGTTTCATTTCAATTGAATGTATCTATTCATGTTTTGTTTGATTTTCAAAATTATTCATGGCTCAATTTCGAATTAAAAAGGCTCACCCCTAAATCCAAGCAAGCCTTCTCATTAATTACTTTAAATTATCAATTCTCAACTCACCCTCTCCATCACCACTTCCACTTCTTCGATATGACCTTTTCTAAACATAATCACCATAGTTTTCGTAACAAGACCCACTTTCGAGAATTCCACATGGCAGGTGCCACCCTTAAATTTAATAATCGTTCCAATACCATTAATATCCGTAAGCACTTCTCTATTACGTTCCACAATTTTACACAAAACATTTTCCTCATAAGGGAAAGCTCCTGCAGGAGGATTGGCTTGTTTGCAAGTAACAATCAAACCCGTATGATGCACACCATCTATTTCAATGGCACGGCAATTCTTAAATTCCTTAATCAGCGAGCGTTTGCTCTTATAATATTTCCCAATCAGGTGGTCTTGCATATTTTCAATTGCTGCCTCACCATTCTTAAATTCCTCAATAATATGCTCGTGAGAAGTTATTTTTTTGGTTTCAATAGCCGTGGCAGGTTTTGACTGTTCGGCATCATAATGCGTAATACTATCACCTAATTCAGCCAAATCTTCAGCCTCAATATTCGTAAAAATCAAAGGATGATCTTCAATCACTTTTTTCACCCCGCGAGAAATAGCCAAAGCTTCCGATTTTGATGCCTTAGTAATCTCGTAAGGTTCAATATCTAATTTTTCAACCAATTCGTTTGCATTTGCGGCACGTGCTTTTGGCAAAGCCTTATGTGCAAACTGATAAGTAGTATCTACCATATCTATTTTGGCAGCAGTAGTGTCTTCCGTAATTCCTTTGTTATTGGCTGTGATGATAACGTCATCCGCCTCAATATTCAAAACGGCTGTGTTCAGTGCTGTTTTATCAGCGGCATACTCAGGAATAGCATTTACATCCGGAGCATGGTCCACGTTATATGTTTGGATTTTTTTGAAAGTGTTAAACTTCCATCTTAAATGTTTAAGCATAATGTATAAAGTTTAAATGATGTAATATTTTGATTATTAATATGATAAAATTTTTTACTTCTAACAAAATTTATAACTACTCGTTTGAGGGTGCTAAGTAAGTAAAAATAATTTAATCTGCAATGATATTCATATGCTTTTTTTTCTGAATTTAACAAAATAATTTTTATAACATTGATTATCAGACAAGAGGTGATTTAAACCTGTCAAAAATAGATTTTTGGACTTAAAACTCAATTTCATTTGTAAATAATTGGAAAAATGCGACAATTAATCCCTTCTCGTTGTCTCCTGCTAAAAGTAGAAATACATGTTTTTACAACAATACTAACCTTACAAAACATGATCTAAAGTACAGATAATTTGCGAGATAATATTGAGATTCTTAGAGTCTTTGTGTTTTAGTGGCAAGAAAAAAAACTTTTCACCACACCCCAATCTTAAATCTTAAATCCTCAATTGTGGTTTAAAACATAAAATCACCGCCTTGCCAGAATTATTCACCGCTATACCACAACTATTTACCCTCATCCCAAAGAGATTCACTGCCATGCCACAACTATTTACTGTCATGCCAAAGAAATTCACCGTCACGCCACAACTATTCACTGTCATCAGCAAAGTCATTCAATGCCATGCCAAAGTTATTCACTGCCATGCCATAACTATTTATTGCCATGCCAAACTCATTTACTGTCATGCCACAATTATCTACCGCCATGCCAAAGTTATTTACTGTCATGCCAAAGTTATTTACTGTCATGCCAAAGTTATTTACCGGCGTCCGCACGGCTCGCTATCTTTTAAAACAGTAAAATTACAATACAAATTAATCAGCAAATCAGGCAAATAACAAATTAACTAAATAACCCACTAACCTATTAACCCCATCATTACATCATCACATCACCACATCATCACATCATCACATCAGCACATTAGCACATCAAAAAAGTTCCCTCAACCGCTTATACCCCGCCTTACTCGCTTTAATCTTTTCCCCGGTTTTCAATATACACAAATATGATTCCTTTTCATACAGTTGAATACTTTCAATTTGCTGAATGTTCACAATAAAACTCCGGTGGATACGCACAAATTGAGTAGGATTCAATTGTTCTTCAAACGTTCGCATGGTTTTCTCTTTCAGGAATCGCCCTTCCTGAGCATAAACCATAACATAATCATCTTCTGCTTCAATATAGGATATGTGTTCAACCGGAACGATGATGATTTTATCCCCCTTTTTAATAATAACACGTTCGAGATGCTGAGCCGATTGTTGCAAATACGTTCCCGTCAATTCAGCAGTATGGTTCTCATTCTGATGCAAATGCAATCGTTCCTTAGCCCTTTCAATTGCCATATTGAAACGATCATACGAAAAGGGTTTCAGCAGATAATCCACTGCTTGCTTTTCAAATGCTTTAATCGCAAACTCATCAAAAGCAGTGGTAAAAATGACGATAGCTTGTCGTGGCAGCAGTTCGAGCATTTCAAAACCGTTCAGTTTGGGCATTTGTATGTCGAGAAAGATCACATCCGGCGCAAATTCCATCACCAGTTTCACACCTTTGAAGCCATCTTCAGCTTCAGCCACCAATTCAATATCGTCGCGACGGGCAATATAGTTTTTAATCAGGTCGCGGGCGGGTTGTTCGTCGTCAATTATAATTGCTTTCATGTTGTGGAATACTAATACTTACACAAAAATTTTGAGGTTGTTGTTCAATTTTCATCAAATGATCATTATGATAAATCAGTTGAAGTCGCGAACGAATGTTGGCAAGTCCGGTTCCGGTTCCGGCAGGCTTTTCATTGTAATCTTCATAATAGTTCGAAATTTCCACCATCAGATTTTCATTCATCACCGAGGCTTTCAGTTTCACATTCACATCTTTCACATTGCTATACACCCCATGTTTTATCGCATTCTCAATTAAAGGTTGAAGCAACAGAACGGGTATTTTCAACTGAAGGGTTTCTTTTGCAATATCCTGTTCAATAATCAATCTTGCCCCAAACCTCACTTTTTCAATGTCGATATATTGATGTGTATGATACAATTCTTGTTCGAAACTGGTGAATTTCTCGTCCGACTTTTGCAACGAATATCTGAGAAACTCTGATAATTTGATGACCAAATCATGTGCTTTTTCAGGTTGGCTAAGGGTTAGCGAGCTCACCGAATTCAAACTGTTAAAAAGAAAATGTGGATTAATCTGTGTTCTCAATACATTGAGGCGGCTTTCCTGCAACAAAATGTTTAATTCTGATTGTTGCAAAGTTTGTTGACGCAGATTTTCGTAATACACAATCAGATAATAAACCAACACTATCAGGCCATAGAATAATAAACCGATGGAAGCACGCAAGGGCAAGGAAGAACGGATAAATACATCCAACTCAGTTTCAAGTATTGTTTTAGTGATAAACGACAAGAGCGTATAAACCAAAAAAAGCCATAAACTAATGAAAACTGCTCCCGAAACCAACAATTCAATGATGCTTGATGCACTGCCTTTTTTGCTGTCGATGCCATATTGCATCACATACCACAAACCCAGACTCAAAAAATAAAACAAACCATTGCTCACTATCGAATCAACAAATGCAATTTGAAACGAAAGCCTCGATATTTGCATCAAAAACAATAGATGGATACCCGCAATGAGTATCCATGCTATTGTGTAAGCGAGAATGTTTTTTTGATTTTTGAAAAGCGGATGTTGCATGCCGCAAATTTACAAACTAAAATGAGCTTTTAATCTCACCGCCTCCAAAAATTGCAACCCCCTTCACCATAAGAAGGTTTTTTGCATCATTCTGAATGTTGATATTCCTCCTTTTATCAGAGAATCCACCTAATATGGATACCACCTGAGTCTTTACATTCCAGTCAGACGGTAATAAAGCTTCAACTCCGCCAAAAACACTAACTACTTCAAGCGTATGAGTTCCTTCGGCAAGTTTTGCCTGACTTAAATCGACTTTCAATCCTCCGAAAATAGTTACCAACTTGCCCCCTTTGAATTCCTGCGAAGTGATGATGCGTTCCGAACCGCCAAATATGACCACATCTTCCAAATAATCATCGGTACCGTTATTGATAACAGTTACATGATCTCTGAAATGATGAAAATGTTTTCCTCCGAAAAATATCATCAACACGCCTCCCAGTATGAGCAAACCAGGCCAGAATACAGCAGTGAAATTAAAGTCGAGGTCGTAGAATTCAGGAATAAGATAAGCCGCACCGACCAACATGGTCATCATGGCAATTATTTTATTTCTTCCAAATAGATTAATAAAACCAATTGCAATTAACAGCATTTGCCATGAGAAAACAATGTCTGTGGTGAAGGGATCAAGTGCACCGGTGTTACGAAGAATCAAGAGGATTCCAACTGCAACAATTACGATTCCAAAAACAAAGCGTTTTAGTCTGTGTTCGATAGGCGAACAATTTTTTTGTGTTTCCATTTTAATGTAATTTTAATGATGAAGAATTAATTTTGATGCAAAACTACAACCAACTTCAAATCTGTGAAACCTTTTTTCGGTGAATAGCCGAAAAACATCGGTAAACAACAGAAAAATCCTATTCAAATGAATTGTTTGATCGATTTGATATAAGCCTTTTGAATTATTAAACCATCCCGATAAGCCAAAACCCCTAAATGACTAAATGACTAAAAGTCTAAATAGCTAATAGTCTAGTAGTCTACTTATCATCCTGCTTTGATCTCCCGAAAACCGAAATCTTTATGTAGCGGCTGGGATTAGATTTAATATCAATCAACAACTTATCAAGGTTCAAAGCCGCACTGTTAATTTGATTATATAAGGTGTCGTTGTTTACAAGCAGTCCCAAAGTTCCTTTGCCCTTATTGATTTTATCAAACACATTGCTCACATTACTTATGGCATTATTAGCACTTTCAATCACCTGTTTAATATTCGATTTAGCTAAAGTGTCAGAAATAATCGAAAAATTGGTCAAAATGGTAGAAATCTTTTCGTTATTCTTTTCAATGTTTGAAGAAATAGATTCGACATTCCCGATTATTCTGCTTAAACGGTTGCGTTGAGTTGATACCAGAGTATCAATATTAAATGTAGTGTTTTTAAGATTGTCAATAGCAATTTTGATATTTTCGAAACTCTTTGATAAGTTAGCTCTTGTGTTCTCATTAAATACATATTGTACCATAATAAGCACCGAATCAATCGAAGTGAGAAGCGATTCCGCTTTTCTTTTAATAGGTAGCATCTGAATGCTCACTTCCTCAGCCAAACTTGCTTGAAGCTGATTATTCAAAGTATCTCCATCTTTAGTAAATTGAGTAGATTTACCTAACATGATTTCGATTGCTTTAGAACCCATCAAGTCAGAACTGTAAATTTTAGCAATAGAACTTATTGGAATCGGAATATCGTTGCTTAATTGCATTTTAACCAAAATTCTTGACGAGCCATCGCTCATAAAACCAACCTCTTTCACAGTTCCTACTTTTAAACCTTTAATATAAATAGGAGCGGAGGGAGTCAAACCATTCACTTGGTCATACATGGCAAAAAAGGTACGGTGTTTCGAAAAAATATCGCTATTCTTTAAATAATTAAGCCCCCAAATGGATAAAGCTAAGGTCAGAAAAACCAAAACGCCAATTTTAAACTCTTTTCTATATATCAGTTTCACGTAAATTACTTTGATGCAAAATTACAAAAATAATTGTATACAGTAAGCATATTTTAAATGAAGCATGAACTCTTTTTTCTTTTTACTTCAATCTAAAACAATAGATGCTTAGGGTTTCGATTTGTTTATTAATTGCATAGCCTGAGTAGGGGAGATGCGCTCGTTGTTCATAAAGGCCACCACAAAAGCGTCTTTATATCCAGAAGCTATCATCTTCTTTTGCAAATCTACAGCTTTGTCAATATTTATTTCTTCGCCAACCATATATTTATACAAGCCATTCTGATGATACATCGAAACTCCTTTTAGATGCTTGAATTCAGCCGAATGAACCGACTTTTCTTTAGGGGAAGTTGCAAATTGAACCTTAAATACAATATTCAGATTTCCCGTATATTTTATCGTATCTGTATTTATGTTAGTAGTTTCAGTAACATTCGAAATGCTGTCTTTATGACTTTCAGTTGAAGACTCATGTTGATTATTAAAACCTTCGGTTTGATATTTATATTCTTTGAAAGCTTTGTAAATTGAATTTGCAATCTGCAACTGACCTGCTTCCGAGTTCAAAAACGCTTCTTCTTTTGTATTACTGATAAATCCTGTTTCAATCAACACACCAGGCATAGTGGTTTTGTAAAGAACCAAGAACCCTGCTTGTTTCACTCCACGGTCAAAGCGTTTTAATTTATCGCGAAGCTGATTTTGAACTTTAGATGCAAAGTCAAGACTTTGGTCGAGAAAAGCATTTTGGTATAATGAAAAAATAATTTCAGCTTCTGCCGAATTAGGATTAAAACCATCATACTTCTGAAGATAATTATCTTCTTTCAGAATGGCTGCATTTTCTTTTTTAGCTACATCCAGATTAGCCGTAGATTTATTTATCCCCATAACAAACGTTTCCACACCATTGGCTTCCGGCGATTTAGTTGCATTACAATGAATTGAAATAAAGAGATCCGCTTTATTTGTATTGGCAATTTTTGCCCGATTATACAGCTCTATAAATTCATCAGTTTTTCGGGTATATATCACCGTCACATCACTGAAGTTCTCTTCAATACATTTGCCGAGCTTCAATGCAATGCTCAATACAATGTCTTTTTCTTTAGTTTTACTCCCCAATGCACCCGGATCTTTTCCGCCATGTCCTGCATCTATTACCACTTTATTAAGCTTCCCTGATTTCTTTGGAGTGCCTGCATAAGAACAAAAAGAGAGGACTGTTACAATAAAAATTACTAGCAATCGTTTCACCTGACTGATATTTTGATTAGTTTTGACCCATAATTAATAACGTAAAATATACGGTTTTTATTCTACAAAATTAACTATTACAAGAGTATTTGAGTAATTACTTCAATAAGTTTTTAACTAAATTATCAACACGGAGTACAAGGTGTTTCATGTTGATGGCTTTTCTGGTATGTTCCGGACTGATAACTTCAGCTCAGGACACACTAAAGGTATTGCCATCAGATACTTTAACTATTCATCAAACTGCTTTGAGGGATACGCTGAAGCCCACTGTTTCAAAGACAAAGTTGGATGCAAAAGTCGAATATACAGCCTTCGATTCTATCCGTTTTGACATTGTTGGGAATAAAGTTTTTTTGTGGGGCAATGCTAAAATCAAATATAAAGACCTCGAACTTGAAGCCGCTTATATTGAAGTTGATTTCAAAAAAAACATGACTTTTGCTTCTTTTCATCTCGATTCTGCAGGAGAAATGATCGGAAAACCTCAGTTTAAACAGTCCACTCAAAATTTTTCTTCAGAGCAAATTTCATATAATTTCAACACCAAAAGAGGAATCATCAAGCAGGTGATTACAAAGCAGGGTGAAGGTTATTTACATGGAACTCTCGTGAAAAAATTAGCAAATGATGTTACTTTTATAAAAAATGGAGCATATACCACTTGCGATTTGGATGATCCTCATTTCGAAATAAAATTTTCAAGAGCAAAAGTAATCCCAAATAATAAAATTGTAACCGGACCTGCCTACCTTAGAATTGAAGGTGTCCCAACACCGGTGATGGTGCCTTTTGGTTTTTTCCCAAATAAAAAGGGAAGAAAAAATGGTATTCTGATTCCAAGTTATGGCGAATCTACCCAACAAGGTTTCTATTTCCACGATTTAGGATATTATTTCGGATTTGGTGATTATATGGATGCAGCCTTAAAAGCTGATATTTACACTCGTGGTAGTTGGGGTGGAAAACTCCAGTCGAATTATAATTATCGTTATCACTTTAGTGGAACCGTTTTTGCAAATTATTCGGTTAATTATTACGGCACTCCCGGTGCATCAGATTATTTAGTTTCAAAAGACTTTTCCTTTCGCTGGACTCACAATCAGAGTGAAAAAGCTCGCCCACGAACAAGTTTTTCGGCTAATGTAAATATTATGAGCAATAGAAATAATAAATTCAATCCACTTGGGACTAGTGATTATTTATCCAATACCTACCAATCAGGTATTACCTATGCTAAAAATTGGAGCGATTCTTATTATCTGACCATTAATCTTCGTCACAGTCAAAATACCATTACGCATTTCATGAGTTTGGGTTTGCCCGAACTTGCCTTTTCTGTGAATACTTTCTATCCTTTCCGCAAAAAAGATAAAACTTCTGATTTAAAATGGTATGATAACATCAGCGTAGGTTATTCAACAAGCGGTACCAATGCATTGTCGCTATATGACACTATCCCCTTAAGCATTGCTACCTTTTCTAAAATGATTACCGGTATGCAACATAATGTTCCAATTCGTAGCATTGTCAAAGTGTTGAAATATTTCAACTGGTCTAATTCAATAGAATATGTTGAACGTTGGTATTTGCAAACCCTTCAATCACAATGGAAAATTTCCAAAGACATTCATGACCCGGGAAAACTGGTTACGGATACCCTGCAACAGTTTGCCTCCAATCGAAATTTTTCTTTCTCTTCTGGTCTTTCAACAAAGTTATATGGCATGTATCAGTTCAAAAATGGAAGCCTCAAAGCCATTCGTCACGTTGTGACGCCTTCGCTAAGTTTTTCTTATCATCCCGATTTCACCACAGCATGGTGGGGATATTATAAATATTACGTTCAACCCGATACCAGTAGAATAAAGCTTATTCGGTATTCCCCATTTGCAACCGGACTCTATGATTATTATCCCGATAGTAAATCAGGAGCAGTCAATATCAACATTGCCAATAACCTCGAAATTAAAGTGCGCAACCGAAAGGATACCGTAAGTGGAACAAAGAAAATTGTGCTTATCGACAATTTTACCATCACAACAGGCTACGACATTGCCCGCGACTCCTTAAATTGGAATCCTTTGGCATTAAGCGGAAGAACCACCTTGTTTAAGCGATTGCAATTAAGCTATTACAGTCAATGGGATTACTATGCCCTCGACAGTGCAGGTTTGAGAGTTAATAAATTCGAATGGGATGTAAATCACAAATTATTAAGGATGAACAGCACCAATTGGCTGCTATCTCTCGACTACAACATAACCTCCACTATGTTTAAAAAGGAGGATAAAGATAAAAAAGTCAAAACCATGAAGACTGATGAAGGCTACTTGAATGCGCCTTGGAATATTTTCATTAGCTATAGTTTTCAGCGGTTAACAAGTGTGAAAGGATATCAGGAACAGAAAACATATACAGTGGTTCAGTCACTAAGTCTCAGAGGAGAAATCAATCTTACGAAGAAATGGAAGATTAGTGCCACCACCATCTACGATTTTAAACAAGGAATGTTCCCTTATGCCTCAGTCGATATATACCGCGATTTGCATTGTTGGGAAATGAAACTCAATTGGATACCTGTTGGCTTCCGCAAGAGTTGGAATTTCCAGATTAACGTCAAATCAAGCGTGTTACAAGATTTAAAACTTACCAAGAAAAAAGATTTCACGAATACGTATTAGGCTTAAAATTATCGTCTTTCGCTTTTAATTAGCATTAATT
>JBAWXL010000105.1:0-13784 GCA_037144095.1 Bacteroidota bacterium | reverse complement strand
AGGATAGAAATATTTTGCCATTTTTGGTTACAATATTGTTGATAAGGTACTAAATATCTAAAAAGCCCCCCCTAAATCATAAATTTCAAATTTAAGATAATTCCCTACCTTTGCCCCATGATTAAAGCAAGAGACATCTATAAATCATACGGAAACGTCAAGGTTTTAAAGGGCATACAATTCGAAGCGCAGAAAGGCGAAATTGTGTCGATAGTAGGCGCATCGGGAGCCGGGAAAACCACTTTTCTGCAAATTTTGGGTACGCTTGAAAAAGCCGATTCGGGAAGCATCTTCATCGAAGACACCGAAGTGCAAAAGCTCAACGAGAAAAAACTATCGGCTTTTCGCAATAAGTCGATAGGATTTGTGTTTCAATTCCATCATCTTCTACCCGAGTTTACCACTTTGGAAAACGTTTGCATTCCGGCATTAATAGGGAAAACGCCCAAGGCAGAAGCCATCAAAAGAGCTACCGCCCTTCTCGAACAACTAGACCTCAGCGACCGTCTTTCGCACAAGCCTTCGATGCTTTCGGGTGGTGAACAACAGAGGGTGGCAGTTGCCCGTGCCCTTATCAACAATCCCGCGGTGATACTGGCAGACGAACCCTCCGGCAATCTCGATTCGAAGAATGCCAAAGAATTGCATGCCTTATTCTTTACCCTGCGCGATAGATTTCAACAGACCTTCATCATCGTCACCCACAACGAAGAACTTGCCAATATGGCCGACCGAAAACTGACCATTGCTGATGGACTGATTAACAATTGAAATCCAAAAAATATAAGTTTTGAATAATTTGTGTAACTTTGTGCAGCACTTTGAGTACTTTGTGATCCAAATATTCAAAAGCAAATTCAACACCTAACCAACAAACTATATTTTTGCTCCATAAATATTAAAAAAACACTATATGAAAATTGTAATCGTAGGGACCGGATATGTAGGACTCGTTTCCGGAACTTGCTTTGCCGAAGCAGGTATTGATGTTACCTGTGTTGATATTGATAAAACTAAAATTGACAACCTAAATAAAGGAATTTCGCCCATCTACGAACCGGGTTTGGATGAAATGATTATCCGCAACATGGAAAAAGGGAAACTCCACTTCACCTCCGACTTAACTTCATGTCTGAACGAAGTGGAAGTGGTGTTTAGCGCCGTGGGCACCCCTCCCGACGAAGATGGCAGCGCCGATCTGAAATATGTGCTCGATGTTGCCCACACTGTTGGCAAACACATGAACAAACACCTGATGATGGTGACCAAAAGCACCGTTCCCGTGGGCACAGCTAATAAAGTGAAGAAAGCCATTGAAGAGGAACTTAAGCTTAGAGGACTTGATATTGATTTTGATATTGCATCCAATCCCGAATTCTTAAAAGAAGGGGATGCAATTTCCGATTTCATGAAACCGGACAGGATAGTGGTGGGCGTGGAGTCGGAACGCGCTCAGGAATTGATGAGCAAACTCTATAAACCCTTTACCCTGAATGGTCATCCCATCATTTTCATGGATGTTCCTTCTGCCGAAATGACAAAATATGTTGCCAATTCGATGCTGGCAACCAAAATCAGTTTCATGAACGACATTGCCAACCTCTGCGAAATTATTGGAGCCGATGTCAATATGGTTCGTAAAGGAATTGGCAGCGATACGCGCATTGGGAGTAAGTTTATTTATCCCGGAGTTGGCTATGGCGGCTCCTGTTTCCCTAAGGATGTAAAAGCCCTGATTCAGACCGCCGGCGAAAACGGGTATAATCTTAGAGTATTAAAATCAGTCGAAGAAGTGAACGACGATCAAAAGTCGGTTCTGTTCAATAAATTACATAATTATTACAATGGAGATTTAAAAGGTAAAACCATTGCCATCTGGGGATTATCATTTAAACCAAACACCGACGATATGCGCGAAGCACCTTCATTGGTCATTATTGATAAACTGCTGCAACATGGCTGCAAAGTAATCGCCTACGACCCTGTTGCCATGCACGAAACCCAACGTAAGATCGGAGATAAAATTACCTATGCCAAAAACCAATACGAAGCACTTGAAAACACCGATGCTCTTCTATTAGTTACCGAATGGACAGAGTTTCGTTTCCCCGATTGGATACAAATGAAATCATTAATGAAAACCCCAACTATCTTCGACGGAAGGAATATTTTTGATGCAAACGAATTGAAGAATCTCGGTTTCGAATATGAATGTATTGGAATACAAAAGGGTTCAACTAAATAAAAAACAATGACGAAAAAGATTCTTGTAACAGGAGGAGCCGGTTTTTTGGGTTCGCATCTTTGCGAATATCTCCTCAATCAGGGCAACGAAGTAGTTTGTCTCGATAATTATTTCACCGGGCAGAAGCGTAATATTGTTCATCTGTTGAATAATCCTTTTTTTGAATTGATACGACACGATGTCACCATGCCTTTCTTCATCGAAGTGGATGAAATATATAATCTTGCCTGCCCCGCCTCTCCTATTCACTATCAGTATAACGCCATAAAAACGGTTAAAACTTCCGTGATGGGGGCCATAAATATGCTGGGATTGGCAAAGCGCATTAAAGCAAAAATACTGCAGGCTTCCACAAGCGAAGTCTATGGAGATCCTCAAATACATCCACAAACGGAAGATTATTGGGGGCATGTAAATCCCATTGGCATCAGGGCTTGTTATGATGAAGGAAAACGTTGTGCCGAAACCCTTTTTGTGAATTATCATGATCAAAATGACGTAAGAACTAAAATCGTCAGAATCTTTAACACCTATGGTCCGCGTATGCATCCCAACGATGGACGGGTTGTTTCAAACTTCATTATGCAGGCATTTCAAAACCAGCCCATCACTGTGTATGGAAATGGTGAACAGAGCAGAAGTTTTTGTTATGTCAACGACCTTATAAAAGGTTTGGTCAGCATGATGAACACCGACGACAGCATCACCGGACCCATTAACATAGGAAGTCCAAACGAATTCACTATACTCGAATTAGCCGAAAAAGTCATTCACTATACGGGTTCTTCATCAAAAATAATCTTCAAAGAAATCCCAATGGATGACCCGCTTCAACGACAACCTGATATCACACTTGCAAAAAAGATTCTCAATTGGGAACCTGAAATTGCTCTTGACGAAGGTTTGCTTAAAACCATTGAATTCTTTAAGCAAAACTACACCTCATGAGTTCTACTCCCACTATTCTTGTCTGCGGAAGCAATGGACAATTGGGCTCAGAGTTAAAACAACTTGAAGACCAATTTCCTCAATATGATTTTATTTTCACTGATGTTGATGAGTTAGATATTACAGAAAGGGAGTCTCTTTTCACAAATCTTGAAGTAATTAAGCCGGATATCATCATCAACTGTGCAGCCTATACCGCTGTTGATAAAGCAGAAACTGACATTGAAAATGCTTTCCTTATTAATGCTGATGCCCCTTTCTTCCTTGCCGAATATGCAAATCATAACCATGCTTTACTTGTCCACATTTCCACCGATTATGTTTTTGACGGATTAAAAACCAGTCCTTATAACGAAACCGATGCAGTTAATCCTCAAACAGAATATGGGAAATCCAAACTTCAGGGAGATGAATTCATCATGGATGTAATAAACCCTGATGGAGTAATCATACGCACCAGTTGGCTGTATTCCTCCACCGGAAATAATTTTGTAAAAACCATACTTCGCATTGCGAAGGAAAAAGATGAGATAAAAGTTGTCGACGACCAGATAGGATGTCCCACTTGGGCTGCAGATTTAGCCCTTGCTGTAATGAAGATAATTGAACAAAGGGAAAAAATTAGCGGAACCCATCTTTATCTTTACTCCAACGAAGGCATTTGCTCCTGGTTTGAATTTGCAAAAAAGATTGTTGAATATGCTAATATTGATTGCAAAGTAATACCTATCCCAACCAAAGACTATCCCTTACCTGCCCCTCGTCCTGCCTATAGTGTTATGAGTAAAGATAAAATCATTAAAAATTTTGGTTTGAAAATCCCTCATTGGGAGGATAGCCTAAAACAAATGCTTCAGCAATTATTATAAACCCAATTAATCGTTTTCCGGCTCAATAATAAGTTTGCCACTTCGTATATCTACCAATTTACAGGAAACATTCTGACCAACTACATAGTCCTGTCGTTTTACCAGAAGAAGTTTTGCCTTATTCCCCCTTTTGTCAATCAAACTAATCACCTGTTGAATTTCATCGAGCAAATAATCTTCAATTAATGTTACACTGAAGAAATAGTGCCAACCTATGTTAAACTGAGGATGCTCAGGTTCGAAAATGTAATGCGGAAAGGATGTCGACTTTATACATCTGCAGCGAACCAAATCTCCGACTTTAAAACCATATCCTTCATATTTACCTGATTTCAAAACAATCTTTTCCAAAGTAATACTGTGTTTAAGAATATAGTACTCATCCACATCTGTATAAATTCCACTAATCAGAAATTGATGAAGACTATCTGTATTGTAATTAAGCGATAAATATACTTCAGGAATGAAATACAAATGGCTTTTCTTGATGCTTTTTAAATAACATGAAACTTTATCGCCAACTTTCAGCATACTATTTTCGATAGCCGGGATTTTGATGCTATTTCCAAAAGTATCTTTTAATGTCCAAACTTTATCTAAGCCTTCAGAAAGTATCTCCTCTCCCTCAATAGTAAAATGGTATGCTTGTCCAACTTTATAAAAAGGATGCATAGGTTCAAAAAACAACCTGCCATTACAATTTATCTTATCAAGCCTGCATTGAATAGTACTTCCCTTTTCAAATCCATAATTTGCATAAAGTTTATAGGGCAACAATATCTTTGTCCCCACTTCAGTTTGCAAAAGATAATACTGATCCTTTTCTATTGATTTAAGGTCAATAACTTTTAAAGGATATAATTCTCCCGATTTGAATACTTCTGATAAGTTCATTCAAAAAACAATTCTATATATCTACTTCCTGTCCTTTTTCAGGAATCTCAATATTGTTGAACCAATTTTCTTCCAGAGTTTTCTTATAATGCAATTGGGTTTCATATTCACCATGTACCAAAAACATCTTTTTAATTTTCTTTTTATCCTGACAACTTAAAAATACTATCATCTCGGTATAATCCCCATGTGCACTATAGGATTCTAAAATTTCCACCTCAGCTTTCACTGTATATTTCATCCCATAAATCGACACTTCCTTATCCCCTCTGCGGATATGAGCACCCAGTGTTCGCGGAGAACAATAGCCCACCACAAGTATGGTATTTTTCGGATTCGAAATACTATTGGCAAGATGATGTTTCACCCTTCCTGCTTCCATCATACCCGAAGCAGAAATGATAATGCAAGGCTCCTGAATTGTATTCAAACGTTTTGAATCTTCTTCCGAACGAACATAAGTTAGGGTATTAAAACCAAAAGGATCCGGGTCAGTTTCCATACGGTTCAACATTTCCTCATTAAATGATTCAGGGTGCATCCTCATAATATTCGTTGCATTCACCGAAAGCGGACTATCTACATAAACCTTAATTTTGGGCAACCACCCTTTATCCATCAACAAGTGAATTGAATACACTACTTCTTGTGTACGCCCTACACTAAACGCCGGAATAATTAATTTCCCTTTCTTTTTCACACAAGTATTGATAATAATATCTTGTAATCGTTTTTCCGATTGTGTCCTGTGATCGTGTAATCTATCGCCATAAGTAGATTCTGTAATGATGTAATCAGCTTGTGGAAATGCCTGAGGTGTTTTTAATATTAAATTATTCTGTCTGCCGATATCACCGGTATAACACAAGCGTTTTACTTCATTATTTTCAAGAAACACCATATTCACAGAAGAACTGCCCAATATATGCCCGTTATCCGTAAACTGAACACTGATTTCTTTATTAATCTTAAAAACTTTACCATAGGAAATGCTCACAAAACACTGTAAGGCAGCTTCAGCATCATTAATTTTATATAGAGGTTCAAGAGGTGGCAACCCTTCCTTAGCTCTTTTCTTATTATGAGTATGGGTATCATGTTCCTGTATTCTACCGCTATCGGATAATAAAATAGCGCACAAATCGCGTGTCGCATGCGTGCAAACTATGGTTCCGTTAAATCCGTTTTTCACAACATAAGGAATCAAACCCGAATGATCAATATGCGCATGTGAAAGGATGATATAATCAATTTCAGAAGGATTAAAACCCAAATCGCGGTTATCGGCATCCGTTTCCAAACCTTTCCCCTGATACATTCCACAATCGAGCAGTAATTTCAATCCATCATCGGTTGTAATCAAATGCTTACTTCCTGTCACTTCTCTTATTGCACCTAAAAATTGTATTTTCATAATATATCTCTTTTTATATAAATAAAGTTCTCTTCAATATTGTTCAAAAAAATAATCCATCCACTTCTAATGTTGCTAATCTTTCACAAAGGTCATCATTCTTTTTCATTTCGATGTCATTCTTCTGAAATTTTATTTTTTATTCTTTGATCTTGGAATTTGGGTCTTGGAATTTGGAATTTGGGTCTTTTATGATTTCTGAAGCAAAGCCTCAAACAATATCTCAATAGGATGTAAGGCTTCCCTCCCTGTTCCATCTTTAATCTGATGACGGCAACTCGTTCCCGATGCTGCAATAATAGTTTCTGTACTCGCTTCCTTCACCACTGGGAAAAGCACCAGACCACCCACCTTCATCGAAATTTCGTAATGTTCTTTTTCATAACCAAATGCCCCTGCCATGCCGCAACATCCGGCTTTTATATTTTTCACTTGATAATTTGCAGGTATCGAAAGCATTTTCATGGTGGCATCAATTGAAGCCACCGCCCTTTGCTGACAATGCCCATGCAGCAATATAGAAGCTGCTTCATTTGTAAACGCTTCAACAGGTATATTTCCATCCACAAATTCGTTCACAATAAACTCTTCTATCAACAAAGTATGCTTGCTAATGCGTTTGGCATCTTCGCGAAGTGTAGCCTTTACCAGTTCAGGATATTCGTCCCGAAAAGACAAAATAGCAGAAGGTTCCAGCCCTATCAAGGGCGTTTCTTCACTAATTATATCCTTCAAATAAACAATATTCTTATTGGCAATCTTGCGGGCTTTCCTCAGCAGACCCTTTGATAAAAAAGTACGTCCGCTTAGGCTATGCCTGGGAATCACTAACTGATAGCCTAATAAGCTCAGCAATTTAACCGCCTTTATCCCAATTTCAGTATCATTAAAACGAATAAATTCATCGGCAAATAAATACACTTTTTTTGTTGGACGCTTATCAGATCCTAAATTCCTGCAAAATTCATCCATGCTTTTCTTCAGATTCATTCCCGTAAGCAGAGGCATTTTTCTATTTGTAGTAAAACCCAGCATTTTCATCAGTAATGGACTTATGCTGCTTTTCGCCATAAAGAAATTCGTAATCTTTGGGAAAAACGAACCCAATCGGTAAATCGAATTTATATGAGCAATCAGCCACGAGCGCAGCGGAATGCCATTTACATCATAATAATGCTGCAAAAATTCAGCTTTTAGCTTAGCCATATCCACATTCGAAGGACATTCCGACTTACAGGCTTTGCACGAAAGACAAAGGTCCATAATTTCGTAAATCTCTTTATGATCAAGCGGATTCCGTTTGGTGGAATGCGTCATAAACTCCCTCAACACATTGGCACGGGCACGGGTAGTATTTTTCTCATCATGCGTCGCCATATAACTCGGACACATGGTGCCTCCCATCAAATGCGATTTACGACAATCGGCTGATCCATTACACCTTTCAACCGAACGCACAAATCCCTCGTCTTTACTAAAATCAAAGATGGTATTGAATTCACGTGTCTTTACACCCGGTTCAAAGCGAAGATATTTATTCATTGGAGGCGTGTCGACAATTTTTCCGGGATTAAATATATGCTCAGGATCCCAGCATTGTTTTATTTGCTTCAGCAAATCATAATTCTTTTCGCCAATCATCATAGGGATAAACTCTCCCCTCAGCCTCCCATCTCCATGTTCCCCGCTGAGCGAACCATGATATTTTTTTACCAATTTGGCAGTTTCAAGTGCCACCTTATGGAACAGTTCAACATCACCAGGGTCTTTGAGGTTCAGAATTGGGCGTAGATGCAATTCGCCTGTGGCAATATGAGCATAGTAAACACATTCCAGTCCATACTTCTTCAGCATTAGGTTGAAATCTGCCATATAATCGGGCAAAAACTCAGGACTAACCGCGGTATCTTCAATAACGGCAACAGGTTTTGCATCGCCCGGAATGTTCGACAACACCCCAAGCCCTGCCTTACGAAAAGCCCACACCTTCGGTATATCAGCCCCATACAGAACCGGAAAATGATATCCATAACCAGCATCTCTAAAAGCTTTTTCAATTTCTATTGCAAGACATTCAATCTCAGCCTTTGTTTCTTTGGCATATTCAATAAACAATATCGAACCCGGATCACCTTCAATAAAGAAACTGTTTTTGCGCTGTGTGCTATTTTCTCTTGCCAGATCCATGATGGTTTTGTCCATTAATTCGACCGAATCAGGATTAAATTTCAGCGCAATCAAATTGGCTTTAAAAGATTCTTCAATGGTGTTGAGATGCACACAAATCAAACCCTTGGTCTTGGGAGGCAAGGGCAACAAATTCAGTTTAGCTTCGGTAATAAAAGCAAGCGTTCCCTCTGAACCGGCAATCAACTTACAGAAATTAAACATTGGCTTACCGGCTGTAAAAGGCTCACTTTCCAACAATACATCAATGGCATAGCCCGTATTGCGCCGTTCGAGCGAAGGATGAGGGTATTCTTTTCTTATCTCTTCCTGATGTGCTGTATCCCCAAGTATTTCTTTTATGTTTCTATAAATGATACCCTCCATGCCATTGATCAGACATTTGTCTTCAAAAGCATCCTTGCTCAGTGCATCAAAAATCACTTCTTCTCCATTCGAAAGCAAGGCATTCACCTCAAGCAAATGATCGCGTGTGCTGCCATACAAAATCGAATGCGCACCGCACGAATTATTCCCTATCATCCCTCCTATCATGCAACGGTTCGAAGTAGAAGTTTCCGGACCGAAAAACAAACCCATAGGTTCCAACACTTTATTCAACTCATCCAGCACCACCCCGGGTTGCACTTTCACCCATCTTTCTTTTTCATTAATTTCAACAATCTGATTAAAGTATTTCGAAATATCTACCACCAAACCCTTGCCCACCACCTGACCGGCAAGCGAGGTGCCTGCTGCTCGGGGAATAAGCGGAAGTTCATACTTATGTGCAAACGAAATAAGGTATTTCAGATCATCATTTGATTTAGGAAATACCACACCAACAGGCATTTCCCTATAGGCAGAAGCATCCGTTGCAAATTGAAGCTTAGTCGAGAAATCGAACAGAACATCTCCTTCGATTTCCTTTTTTAGTTGTTTTAAGAGTTTTTGAGTATTCATCCCACTCGATCAAAAGATTTTTTGGTAAAATTAATCATTTAAACGAAAAATGAAATTCTATATTTTTATTTTTCTAAAAATGCTTATTTTATAATTATGAAATCTCCATTAGTTCTGTAAAAGCCTTAATCATTATTAAATTACCTTCTGATAAAAAGATATAATCCCAAAGATAAGAAACTCAGCCCAAAATCGCCCTAAGTCAAGCGCGGCAATAAAAAGGCTACACCTGCTGTAAAACTAAATAATTGCATTTCGCTCTCAAATAATAGATCAACACAATTGTGATTGGCAAAAATATTTAATTAACTTAGTACTATGAAAATTAAGCAGCCAATCAAAAACAATTTTCAGATTGTATGACCTATGTAGTAATAAAAATAACAAAAAATGCCTGAAATATCAAGATTCTATGGAATTGTAATTTATATATTTTTCTCAAACATAATCCTCCCCATTTCCACGTAAAATACCAGGAATATGAAGCCATTATTGAAATCAACAATGGTATTGTGAAAGGTGTTTTACCAAGGAGAGCTCTTACATTATTTTTAACTGGATGGATTTACATAAAGTGGAATAATTAGAAAATTGGACCTTGCTGCAAGAAAGAAAACCTTTTCATAAAATCGAACCTTTAAAATGAAATACAATGAATATTATTAAAGTTATTTATGCCGAATATTTAGAAGATTATAAAATCTCACTGGCTTTTAGTGATGGTAAAAAGAAGAGTAATTGAGGTTGGAGCTCATCCGAAACTTTGCCTCAGGTAAAGGGGGAAATAATTGCAAATTATCCTGTGTTCAGAGCAGAATTGCAAATTCCACTCACCCTAAACATTTGCCACTTAGCCGGTGTTTAATCCCCTTAGGGATGATATATCGGTAGAAACCAATGCCCCTTATGGGTTTCAAGTGCCGTAGTTACGCTATACCCATAAAGCAAAACCCCTTCACATTCTCAAACAATTTCATTTCCGTTGCGCTTCAGCCAACGGGCTTTAATGATAAAAATCTATTGGCTTTAGCCCAATAAAAAATAATTGCAAATTATCCTGTGTTCAGAGCGGAATTGCAAATCCCGCTTAATTGCACCACTTGTTTTGATATATGCCGCCCAGAGGGGGCTATGTTCTTTTAATAATGAAACCGACAAGAAATAACAATAATGTTTTCATCTAAAACCCGATACACAAGCCTGTGTTGCTTATTAATTCTTCTCGACCAACATCCTTTTAGAAGATGTTTCAAAGGCTCAGGCTTCCCAATTCCATCAAATGGATTATCAACAATGACTTCTAAAAGCTCAACAATTCTATCTTTTACTTTTTTGTCCGTTTCCGACCAATAGGCAAATTGTTCCATTGCTGTTGGAGTAAATGAAACCTTTTTCATTTAAGATGCTCAAGGTCGATCTCTATCAACTTTCCAGCTTTCGCTTCTTCTAAAGATTTCTTCAACAATTTCTTATTTTCTGGATTCGACAGAAGATAATCAGTTTCATCAATATCTTCTTCAATAGTTATTGAGATATTCTTTTCTCCAAAAACGTTTTTTATTTTCCTTATCAAATTCTCATCCAACTCGGAGGCTTTTAAATGGAAGGTGCCGTACATAATTCAAATTTTATATGCAAAATTACATATTTAATTTTAATTTCATGGATTGTATAATGCAAATTATCCCTTTAACAAAGCAGAATCCCTTATTCCGTTTAAAGCATCCTATATTTTGCTATATACTGCTTAGCTGGGGTTTAATCCCCTTAGGGATGATATATCGGTAGAAACCAATGCCCCATATGGTTTTCAAGTGCCGTAAGTACGCTATACCCATAAAGCAAAACCCCATTCACATTCTCAAACAATTTCATTGCCGTTGCGCTTCAGCCAACGGACTTAAATGATAAAAATCTATTGGCTTTAGCCCAATAAAAAATAATTGCAAATTATCCCATATTCAAAGCGGAATTGCAAATTCAGTTCACCGTAAACATTTGCGCTCAGATAAGTGGAATTAATCATTTTTTACGATGTTCAATGTCAGGATTAAATTCAATAGTTTGTTTCATGCCCAACATCTCTTTAACGATTTCCGCATTAAGTGGTAATAATGGTATATTTGATACAACATCAGTCATACTATCAATCCCACCCATATAATTGACAACATCTTTGACGAATTTTGTTACTTCCAAAACTTCAAGTTGGATACCTGCCTGATCTCTTTTATCTATTATTTTTTGACGCATTGTCATAACTTTAGATGCCCAATCTTTAGATTTTTTGATTGATGACAGAATATCGTCCCAAAAATCGAGTGTGGCTTTAATTGCAGAGGTATAATCATCATAGTTTTTTATATTTTCAAGATAATATTCTTTAGTGATTTCACCCTTCTCTAATCTAAGCTTATGACCTTGTTTTAAACTATTGATTTTAGCAATTTTTGATTCAATATTGCTGTTGTATTTTTTATAAATAGTATTAATATCATCAATTCCATTAATTTTAAAATTATCAATTACATCAATAACAATAGATGAAATTTCATAAACAAAAGCAGTGTATTCAATATATAAGTCTAATTTCCGATCAGGGTTTGTTTCTTTATCTACTTCGTTTCGAAGATTATTAGAAATATCGGCAAGCATTTTAATTGCCAGGGAAAGACTTCGAGTAGAAATATTCACTTTTTTAATTGAATTAGAAAGATTCTTGAATTCTTCAATTTCATTCTTGGAATATTTACCATCTTCAATCCCAACATTACTAGTTTTATATTTTTCAATATCTTCTGCAACTTTATAAATTATATTTTTAATTGCTTCTTTTCTTCCTTCAATTTGTAATTTTACAGATTCCTCAATATTTCGAGCATTAAGTATATCAAAACTCACTTTATAACTACCATTGTTCCCAATTGAGGTACTTGCATCTTTCACATCATTTCTATTGGAATTAACTTGTTTGTTTATTACATCCTCACCAATTTTTTCATACTGAGCTGCAATTGAATCTGAATTATTTATTTTTTGAGAGTAAATATTTAAATATAAGCAAGTAAAGAAAATGAGAGTAAGTGTTTTAAACGTTTTAATCCTAATATTTCCCGACTTTCCTGAATTTAATAAAGGGTTTTTTGATGTTTTCATAATATTCTATTTAGATTAGTTTAATTATTTTTAAAGGAATTGTATCATTCAATGATGTAAGAAGAATTATCATAGATAATTAATAATTCACTCTTATCATTAAAGGAAATTGATTTAATTATATGATTTTGTTCATTTAATGTTTTAATGTCTTTTAATATCTTTTCATTTGATGATGAATATGAATATCCATTACTTCCAAATAGAATAATAAAGTCATTTTTCTTATCAAAACATATGAAATTTATTTTATATGAATCAGATACAATTTTCTTTAGTGTGTTAACCAAATCACGACTAATTCCCTTGCTTAAAGAAAATTTATTTTCATCATAAATAATAACATGTTCATTCTTATTTGAGAAAAATAATAAGTTGATTATTTTCTTTCTTTTTTGAATTCTTTTAATTTCATCAACAGTTTCTTTAGGAATGTTATAATATTCAACCTTATTATTATAAACAACTACCCACCCATTTTCCTTTGTAAAAGAAATTGATTTAATATTACCTTTTTGACTATTAATGAATTTTAGAGTTTGTATAAGCTCTTTTGGTAAACCAGAAGAATAATAACCATTATCATTATAAACTATAATATATCCTTTACCATTATATAAAGCAAATTTTACTATTTTGTTTTTTTCAGATAATTCAATTAATTTATTTTCAACAACACTAATATAAGTATTATCATTTAAAAATGATTTCGGAGAAAACATCTCTCTTTTTTTTAATTTAATTTTTGTAGGTTCTTTTATAGTCTGTGAAGGTTTGATTTTATTGATTTTATTATTTACGATTTTCTCACTAATATTCATAAGACTTGATTTATAAGCAGTAGTATCTATAAAATCCTGTGAAAAAACCGGATTAAAAAAGAAAAGCAATAAAATTATGATAGAATTATTTTTCAGCATACTTTAATTTTTATAATGAGTTTATTTTGTGTTCAGCTGATTCAAATATTTTATCAAGTCTATCAAGTTCATTAATGTAGGATTGGAACTCTTTAGGTAAGGAATTTATAAATTGTTCATAGAATCTTCTTTGAACTGAATCATTCCAATGCTCTGATGTCTCTAATGTCTGATTATTTAAGACACTAAAATCTTCTTTTAGTTTTAAT
>JBAWXL010000104.1:0-13937 GCA_037144095.1 Bacteroidota bacterium | reverse complement strand
CCTTCGGGAAATTACAATGTGAAAGTTTCCTATATCGGCTATCAGCCCACGCAGATAAATAATGTTGAATTTACAGCCGAGCGCATTACTTTTCTCGATATTAACCTCCGCCCTACTGCTTTATCTCTCGAGTCAGTTGAAATTAGAGATTATAAAAGTTCGCTGATTGCGAAAGACAAATCTGTTTCGGGTGAAACCATTACCAGCGAAGAAATTTCTAAACTCCCCGGTCGTTCAGCAGAGGCGGTTGCAATTACTATGGGAGGAGTTTTTAATCAAGATGCACAAATGAACAATTGGAGAGGAACTCGCTCTGATGCATATTATAATTATATTGATGGTGTTAAATTACGGGAAGTGAATTCGCTTAATTACACGGTTCCCACGGTAAGCACTCTTGAAGTTGAGACTTCAAATTACATTTCCAATACGCTGAAATCGAATGTGACCAATTTGGAATATACGATTGAAATTCCCTACAGCATTCCATCGGATGGCGAAGATTATAGCATTAAGATAAAAGAAGTTAGCCTAACTGTCGATTATGTTTATCACGCGGTGCCTAAGCTTGAGAATGATGTTTTCCTCACTGCCGAAATAGTGGGTTGGACTGAGCTTAATTTGCTATCGGGTAAGTCGAGTATTTATTATCAGGGCACCTTCACCGGCGAGTCGTATATCGATGCCAATCAGGCCGGCGACACCCTGAATGTTTCGCTGGGAAGAGACCGCAACATCATCGTAAAACGCGAAGGCAGCAAAGAGATGAACGACAAGCAGATACTTGGTAAAAACATAAAAGAAACCCTTGGATGGAACATTACGGTGAAAAATAATAAATCTGCAAAAATTAAAATAATTGTCGACGATCAGTTCCCTGTTTCGGAGAAGAAATCGATAGAAGTTGAGCGCCTCGATTATTCGAATGCAAAGCTTGAAGACAAAACCGGCAAACTAAGCTGGGAGCTTCAGATTGAACCCAATGATAAGAAAGTAGTGAGCTTCAAATATTCGGTGAAATATCCCAAGTATGTGAATTTGATGATTGAGTAGAAAATTATTTAGGAGAACTTTTTTTATTTTAATAGATCTTTCGCTTTAATGCGAACTATTTTACCGTCTATTTCAAAAACAAGTTCTCCGTCTTCTTTACTTTTCTTTTCAACAAGTCGCTGAAAAGCCAACTCAAGTCCCTTTAATATTTTTTCTCTTGTAATAATTGAGTTATTTTCCATTTGCTAATTTATTTATTTTCAACCAAATATTATTATCCTTTATTATTATATTTTGATCAGAATTACCTTCAGCAATTAACCTGAAAGGACTTTCTGAATTATCTATTATCATCCAATCATCAGAAATAGGAATATATAAATTAAATAAATTTTTCATTCCACCAAGGTATCTTCTATTGATTACATCTATTGGGATGTTATGACCACCTGCTTCAACTCGGGTCATAACACGTTGAATTGCAAGCTCTGGAGAACTAAGCCAAAAATAGATTAAAGTCACAAAATAACCTGTTTTTTTTGCATTTAAAATTGTATTAACATGGCTTCTTGTTGATAAAGTAGTTTCAAAAGCAAAATCAACATTATTTTTTATTAGTTCTTTAATGCGAAACAACATTAGTCTTCCGGCATCTATCGCCGCTTTTTCTGACTGAAAGGGCGAAAGACCTTTTGCTATTTCATCCGCATTAACAAACTCAAGGCAGTTAAGCATTTCAGGAAGAATAGTATATGAAGCGGTTGTTTTACCAGCCCCATTTGGACCCGCAATGATATATAAGTTTTTCATTTCAAAATAGGATACAAATATAGTTATTCTTTATTTGAACTATCTTTTTTTATTTTCATAATGAAGATATTTAAGATTAGGGGAATCAAAAACTCATTAATTCTCCTTAATAATCTTCTTAAACTCAAACTTCTTCCCGTTTTCGAGTTTAATTAAATACATTCCGGCAACAAAGTTTGCAGTAGATATTTTTGTTTTTTCTTTCATCTTATCTTCAAACATAAGCTGCCCAATGGAATTGTAAATCTCAAATCCAATTTCATCCCTATTGCCACTAATTTCAATGATAAGTTCGTTCGTTACGGGATTAGGATAGGCATTAAAAGCATTAGGTTTATCAAAATTATCAAGCCCAACATTGCTAACATGAATAATGTTGGAGGTATCAGAACTGCAGCCATTGAGTGTAACAATCAAATAATAATTTCCATTTGTGAGATAAGTATACGTTTGATTTACAGCACCACTAATCGCACCATTCTGATTATACCATTGATTACCCGCAGTGGCACTCGAACTTAAAGTATTTCCGTTTTGAGTAACAACAGGCGTGGGAGGCGTGGGATTGACGGTTAAGTTTGTGGTAACAATGCTATCGCATCCCGAAAGCGTGGCAAGCGTATCATAATAAGTCCCCGTATTATAATACTGATGTATTCCGACTGCAAAACTTTGTCCCTGACAAATAATAGGATTTAGGATTTTATAAAAAACAGAATCAATATAAACCACCACACTTGCGCAGTCAGAGGTATCGCAAGGACTTTCCCAACGGGCATAATAAGTAGTAGTTAGCGTAGGCGAAGGGAGAGTGAAATTATTTCCGCTTCCAATATAGTTTTCACCACAAGCACCCCTATACCATTTCAGCGAATCACCCGAACCGCCTATGGCAGTTAAAGTGATATTACCATTATCATACATACAAAGATTGTTACGGTCAGTTTTGATGGAAGAAGGGTTCTGAACGTTACAACTAAACTTCACAATATAACTATCATCTCCCCCATTATTATTTGAATCATAATAAGCCCCATTCCCCTCGTCGAGCGTAAAAGCATTAGGTCCGGGCCATTCGCCAATAAAATACGTAGAATTTTGACTATCGAAAGCAATGTCGGTTCCGAAATCAGTATCTCCGGTTCCATAATACGTAGCCCACTGGAGCATACATTGAGGATTAAATTTAGCCATCACCGCATCCCTGAAACCTGCATTGTTTGCCTGCCAATAGTTGCCCGGAAACTGCACAGTTGGGAAATTGGTAGACATAGTGCAGCCAGTTACATATATATTATCATGATGATCAACCTTAAGATAATAACCATTCATAAAATCATCCTCGGCATTGCTTCCGCCAAAATAAGTTGCCCATTGGGTCATATTTTGCTTATTAAATTTCAAAATATAAGCATCATAAAGCCCTGCATTGTTTGCTTGCCAATAAACACCCGCCAACGATTGCGTCGGAAAGTTAATAGACTTTGTGCTTCCGGTCATAAACAAATTATCCTGACTATCATGATCTAAAGAATAAGTATAATCGTTATCACTCCCTCCATAATAAGTCCCCCAAACAAAAACCCCCATCGAATCAAACTTGGCAATAAATGCATCACTCAATCCGGCATTGTTCGCCTGAAAATAAGCACCCGGCAATTGTTGCAGCGGCATATTCGCAGATAAAGTAATTCCACTTATATAAAAATTATTCTGATTATCAATGCAAACAGCCTTTCCCTTATCATCCACAGCACCTCCATAAAAAGTAGACCAAACACAAGAATCCTGATTGTTAAACTTCAGAATAAAAGCATCCCACTCCCCTGCTTTATTAGGTTGCCAATAGGCTCCTGCTAATGATAAAACAGGAAAATCAGGCGCATTAGTGCTTCCTGTAGCATATATATTTCCCTCATGTTCGGTTTTGATGAATAATTTATCCTCATTCCCGTTGCCCCCATAAAATGTTGCCCATTGCCTCACACCCTGAATAGTAAATTTCATAATAAAATTATCATAACCACCTGCCGCAAAAGCTGACTGCCAATAAGCCCCAGCCAATTGTTGTGTAGGAAAATCTGCCGATTGAGTGCGCCCGGCAATATAAATATGATCCTGCCGATCAATAGCAATTGAATTAATTTCATTCATATTTGTTCCACCATAATAAGTAGACCATTGCCTCACCCCCTGACTCGAAAACTTAAGAATAATGGCATCCCAATTGCCAACATAAGTCGATTGATTGTAAGCCCCTCCCATCTGCAAAGTAGGGAAATCAGTAGAATAAGTATAACCACAAACATAAATATCATCATGGCTGTCAATAGCAATGGATGTGAATCCGTCAGCAGTATTCCCCCCATAATAAGTTGCCCAAACCATAGGATCAATTATCATAGTTTGCGTTATATCGCAATTGGCGATCTCAAAAGAAACACTTTTATCTTTATCCAACATATATTTGCTTTCCTTCTCAAGCTTTTCTCCATCCTCCTGAATATATGAAAACAACTTGCCTTCTTCGATGCTGCCAGCAATGGTTTTTATTTTAAGACTACTTTTATCCTTCGATAGATTTACGCTTTTTGCATTCGAATAATTTATTCTGATATCGCGATAATCAGCTCCAGGATGAACAACAAAATCACACTTTAAAGGATTATTTTTCGAACCTAAATCAGTATAAATAACCCAATCGATACCTTTATAAATGTTTTGTATAGTAATCTTTCCAAAACCTTTCACACCCTAAATTCCGTTAGGGCAATGAGGATAAAAATAATCATATTCTCCTTGTCGGCTTTCTTCGTTTGTATTAATTATGTTTGATTTGTCAATATTGGCTCCCACAAGATTCATATCGAGGCGATATAATTTCAGATTCTTATATTCCTCAACATCTTTTTCGAAAGAAGAAATATTTCCCTCATTCTTGGTTTCATTTTCCTTCTCACCAAGCTTAATAAAGACATAACTCAAACCTTTTGTGGTAATATAAATATCAAGTCCTTCGCAAGAAGTTTTAAACAATACCTCCTCGGCAAGTTTTCCTTCAGTATTGAGGAATTGTCCTTTGTTTTCAATAAATTCCAGGGGTTTATGTTTGAACCATTCTTTTGTTTTAGCTTCTTTTTGCTTATCGACATTAGCACTAATAGCAATAAAATTAAATCCAATAATCGAGAATATTATTAAAATGATGTTTTTCATTTTCAGTGAAAGAATGTTGTGAATGAATATGCTAAATTAATAAAAATGAACGAATGTGCTGCTCCGATATGTTTCATCCTAATCTTTTTTATCAATAATAGTATTTCTGTGAACAAACCTTTGCAGCAAATTATCGTACACTTATCTAATTCTAATCCTATCCCTAAGTTTTGTCATGCGGTTTTCATATAAAAAGTAGAGCAAATAAGAAAATAAAATGGTATAAAACCAAAATAGAACAGAGTGTAAAACAAAAGTTTCATCCTTTGCCAAAGCTTGTATACCTATAATATTATCGCTAAGCGGCATTAAAAGTCCCTGAATAGGCGTGAGATTTAAAAGATACATTGAATACGAAATAATGCTGATAAAAATAAAGAAGGAATCGAGGAATTTAAAACTAGTAGATTTCAACTCAGAGAAAAAGGGAAGGAATAACAATATTCCGATGGATTCATAATTAAAACGGAGGGGTGTGTAAAATGAAATCCAATTTGCCGGATTGTTATACATGAGCATGATGAATGCAAAACCAAAGAAAAGCGCCATAAATTTGTATTTTGTCCACATGGCACGATGATGCATAAAAAGATAAGCGGCAATAATGCCATACATAAGGCTGTCTAAACGATAAATTACGATTTTACGAAAAGCTTCATCGAAGTCCTGAATTCCAAAACTGAATTCATATTTTATTATGCGAAGCAAAAAAGGAATAATCAGGAATATGAGTGCAGAATACAGAATGGATTTTGATTTATTTTTCAAGAGTTTGTGAAAAAGGAAAGCCACCAGAGGAAATAGAAGGTAAAACCATTCTTCAATACAAAGGCTCCAGGCTTCGGGGAAGAACTTTGGATGAGCAGTTATAAGGTTTTGAGAGAAAAAGAAGTAATTAAACTGAAAGGGGCCCAGGTTTTTATACATCATTTGCTGAAATACTATCAGTGTAAGCAAAACAAAAATATAATTTGGAATGGTGCGAAACCATCTTCTAATCCAAAACCTCAATAAGTCTTTCTTTGTAAAGTCAGAGTTCTTGATAATTTTCAGCAGTATGCCTCCAATTAAAAATCCACTGAGCACAAAAAAGATAGAAACCCCATCAATGTTGAAATATAACATCAAATAACTCTTTTGGAAATAGCCGGGAATATAATTTGCCCCGTGCACATACACTACGAGCAAGATTGCCACTGCCCTTAATATATCTAAACCAACAACTCTCTCTTTATGCTTTTCTAAATATGCGTTAATTATTTGCATTCTTTATCATCTGAAACCAGTAAGTATTAAAAAATCAAATTATAAAAAACACTATGAACCTTCAAACGAGTAAAAAACAAAAATAAATAGATTTGAATGCTGTGCGACAATTTCTTTTTTCCTAAAAAGCATTTATTCATTATGTAATCTGAATATTAAATCCTTTAACTCTTTATCGGTGATAGTAGCAGTCTCACTTTTATCATAAATTGCAATCAGATTCACTATTGTTGTTTCATCTTCAAAATTAATAAGCCCTATAATTTCACTATCAAGATGACTAATTATTCTCAGACCGCCACTCTTGCCTTTTCGTTTGCTTTTAACCAAAAGTCGAATCTTATATGAATTAAATCCTAAGGGCTTCCCAAGTTTGGGATTCTCCACTAAAGAACTTTCAAGTAAAGATAATTCAGCATTTAAAGAAGTGTATTTCTTCAAAAGAGGCTTTGCTTGTCGTTTGAAGCTCTTAGTTACTCTTACTATTACTTTCATGCAAGAAATCTGAGAGTGTTTGTAAACTTTCGCCTTTCTTTTTTGAGTTTTTTATTTCATCCAAACCCTTTTGAATGGACATAAACACTTTAAATTTATTTTGAAGTTTATGAAAATCAGAGTTTAGTTTTTCCCAGGCATCGTAGGGAACAATCACAGAAGTCTTAACTCCATTATTGTCAACTATATATTCAACCTTAGTGCTCATTTATTTTTTCAGCAAAATTAATCAATAATAAAACATACTGCAAAAATGCTTTTTTCTGACTAAATATCATCATGTTGTAAAGCATTTTCCGAAAGAAAGTATTTTTTATGTAAGCTTAAAACGAATTTTTCTTTTAGATATTTAAAGCAAGAAATTCTGAAGAAGACATTCAAAATTTCTTGCTTATATGAAATTCACTATAATCTTTTAAATCTTATTCTTTCACAATTCTACTTACTTCCGACTTGCTCTCGTTTTTAAATTTCAAGAAATAAATTCCTTTTGCAAGGCTGCTCATATCCATTTGGGTGCTTGGCTGATATACTTTTTGCTGAAATACGAGTTGCCCCTGTAAGTTGTAAACCGAAATATAGCTGTTTTCTGAAATATCGGCACTTTGGCAAGTGAAATTTAGCTGATTTGTTGCCGGATTGGGGAATATGTGCGTATCATTTGATGTATTTTTTTGTTCAGCTATGCCTGCTGTTGCATAGGTATGCCTCCTGAGGAAAAGCCAAAGCTCCACAGGTTCGGTCATGTCGTTTGTGGGCTGAAAAAGGACGGTATGCGTAGCACCAAACATCTTATAAAAACTTACATCCGATTGCGGATCTCCATTGGTGTAGTCAAAACGCTCGATAGTGATGCTGTCGGCAACGGCATCGGGATAATTATAGGTTGCGGGGGTCAGATTGCACGCATTGTTGGTCACCCAAAATTTTACGAGGGAATCGGGATCCATTCCATAGAGGTTCCCAGTATAATATACGGTTGAATCGTGAGTGCCATGGAAGTGCGCAATAGGAATATGGCGGCCGGGAGAAAATGTGGTGATCTGGCTGCCAAAAGTTCCCGACATGGAGCCAAAGGCAGCTATCCTCGAATTGGATTGGAGGGCCATTTTCTCTGTCATAAAGCCTCCCATAGAAAATCCGCAAAGGTAAACGCGACTATGATCAATTGCATAATCAACTTTTGCGGTGTCGATGAGTGCATTGATAAAGCCAATATCATCAACCGAGGCATTTGGATAGTAGCTAAGTACGCCGGCACCGGAATTCCAGGCTGTGCCCACAATTGGATCGCTCACCGCCTGAGGAAAAATGCATATTATGTTGGCAGTGTCGGCAATATAATTAAATCCTATGCCCGAAAAGTTTGTCATATTGTCGCCCAAACCATGCAGGGCAATGATGAGGGAAGCAGGAACAGCCGAATTATAGTTTGGCGACTGATACACGCGATAGCTTCGGCTTAAGCCGCCAATTGTCATGGTCTTGTTGGTCCATAAGGCACTCACCTGAGCGGAAAATGCCATGCTAATTAAAACGAAAATGAGTAATTTTTTTTTCATGATGGTTTAATTTTAATGATGAATAATTTGTTTTGATTTATTTTGATTGTTTGAATTTTACTGTTCGACCGATTAAATGCTTTTTTTGTTTTTCCTGAAAAGAAATATTTTTCTCATACCAAAATTAATCATTTTTCTGCAAACAAAGCATTTTGAAAAAATATTTTGAAAAGACAAAGCAATTTCAGCAATCATCTATTTTGTTTTCCCGCCATTGTATTTGTCGTACACAACGTCAATTGGTTCCCAAAGTTCGATCTTGTTGCCTTCGAGATCCATGATATGAATAAATTTTCCGTAGTCGTAAGTTTCCATAGTGTCGACTATGGTGACATTTTCCTTCTTAAGCTCCACAACAAGGGCTTCCAAATTGTCCACACGGTAGTTTATCATAAAGTCTTTGGTCGATGGTTCAAAATAGTTGGTTTTTTCCGAAAAAGGACTCCATTGCGTAGAGCCTTTTTTGGTGGAATCGGCTCCCTGATACCACTCAAAATTGGTTCCATACTGATCGGTGTTGAACCCAAGATGGGTTTTATACCATTCTCTCAATGTTTTGGGATCTTTGCATTTAAAAAAAATGCCGCCTATGCCTGTTACTCTTTTCATTTGTACGATATTATTTGTTTGATTGCTGATGATGGTTTTAATGGCAAAGCCAAAACTAAAAGATGCCGCAAGGGCAAGAATCAGGAGTATCGTTTTCTTCATTTTATTGGATTTTGTGGATTTTCGGGTTAGTTACTTCTTTGAAATTATTTGATTCATAGTTTGAAACTATGTCAATTCATCCACAAAAATAAGCATTATTCAAACTCAATTATTCAAAATTGCGATTTTTCTTTTATTCCTGTAAAAACAAAAAGGTTCGCCACGGGGGACGAACCTTTTTGTTGTAATTGATTTAACCGCCTGAACGATTATTTTATCTCTGCTGAAATTATTTGATTGCAAGCTTCGCCTTTTCCCGATACCATGCTAACCTGACCTGTGGGATTTACTACATATTTGATAGTAAATGTAGCGCCGAGCAAGCCTTTATTTCCTGAAACGCCCTCCTGACTGAGGAATTCATATTTCAATTTGGGTTCTTTGGGGTCGTTGTAGTTGCGGTAGAACTCAATTTTGCTTCCGTCTTCCTTTTGGAAAACAAAAATGGCATCTCCTTCGCTCGAACCGCCACTTATGAATTTGGCAACAACGGTTTTTGAGCTGTCTTTGACAGTTGGTGCAGCCGTTTCGGGCGTTTTATTGTCTTTGGGGGCAGTATTCGAATTGCAACTGAGCATCAAAATGGCTGAAAACAGGCATAGTGCGATGGCAAGGGTGGCTTTTTTCATTTTAAATATACTTTATGTTTTGGCAATGGGCTTATTTAACTTTGGGTAGCTCAATGTATTTTGCATCACACTCGCTGAAATTGGTATATTGATTCTGCGCATTTCCATAATTCTCAATCACAATAGAATTGTTGCTGAATTGTGCGCTCACATCCTGCTTTTTATCAGAACTTTTGTATCCTACAAAATCAAAATATACTTCATCATTCGATTTTGTGATTTTAATGAGTCCCTCCTGAGTTTTCTTTTTTGTTTTTATATTATAATGACAACCATCATTTTGTGCTGTAACGGTAATTTCGATGGAGCAATTTCCTTCAGCAGCCGATTTGTAGGTTCCGACGTATTTCTGAAATTCAGCATTAGCTGTGGTGGAAGTTTGTTGGGCAGCGGTGGTTACTTTTGCTGAATCATTATTGTTCAACTGAGCGTTTTGAGAGTCGGTTTTCTTCGATTCGCCGCAGGAAGCCAGCATGAGCACAAGGGCAACAAGCGTAATGCCTGATAATTTGATGAGATTGTTTTTTTTCATTGTTTGGTTTATTTTTAATTAGTGTTTGATAATAATTTTGGATGCAAAAATATGATTTTTTGTTTTGGTTTTGCTGATATAAACTATTCTCTTTAGGATAAAAATGTTTATTATAGCTTTGGAATTAAGCTAAATGCAGGTTTTTCGACTTAATGATGTTTTAAAGATTAGATATTTTGCTGAATTTAGCTATTTCCCAAATCCACAGAGTAAGTCCTCTTACAGTTTTAGCCTGCTTCTGACCTCTTCGGGCAGCAATTTGGGCATCAAGTCCTGGTTTTCTTTCTTATATTCTATATATTTCCAGTTTGCAGAGTCTTTTCCGGCAACGGCAATCATAGCCTGATGGGCATTGATGGTGAAGGTCTTTTCTTTTTCGTCCCATTTTACATTTCCCTTGCCATAGGCTTGCTCATTTTGAGCCTGCAAAGGATCGAGGGAGCTTAACAAAAGGTCGTTTGTGATGATAAGTTTCAAAATTCCACTATAATAAAACACACAAAATTGCTCATTTCCGCTCACTGCCACCTCCGAAACGCTATCAATTTTATCATAATTCAAATGTATGTTCAAGCCCATCGAATCGACAAGGTTCAAAAGATTAATCATCTCTTGTTTAGACATAAAATCGAACAGTTTGGGATAAATTATCGAGGTCACTTTTCCCCAATCTTTTTTATTATAGGCTTCCGAATAGTTTTTAATATCTTTCAGAAACAAATCGGCATTATTGTCTTTATGTTTGCAGGAGAGAAGGATGGTCGAAATCAGAAAGAGGATGGCAAAGGTTTTTTTCATGGTCGGGAGATTGAGGTTAAGGTTAAGGTTGAGGTTAAGGTTTAGGTTGAGGTTGAGGTTAAGGGTGAGTTCAATAAGTGTGCCAAAAAGTTTTTGCAAGCCATTAAAAGCTTGATAAATGATTAGAAAATGAGAATTTTTGGCAAAATTAGTTTTTTATTTAAGGTAGGAATCAAAAAATACCTACTAATAAGAAATAATATTTATCCTCCTTAAGATTTAGCTGAATGTAATGATGCCACTAAGGCGCGAAGGCACGAAGATTCACTAAGGTTCTTTAAGTTGTTTATTCAGATAATGAATATTTTGTGATTCTTAGCGTCTTCGAGCCTTCGTGGCATTAATTTTCCCACTAACTCCAGAAAAATCATACATCATAAATCCTAAATCTTAAATTTAAGATTTTCTCCTGGAAGCTTACGACTTATCAAACCGGCTCTTGGTCTTTAAAGTATTGAACGATTGTTTCACGCCGGCCTTTTGCAGCATTAAAACTCTCTTAATCCGATTCACCTGATAGTGGGTTATGTCTTTATAAAGAGGCGTATCGCCGGCAAATACCAAGTAGGTGAGCGGACAACCCATCTTAATTCCGTCGTCTGTTTCGACCATGCAAACAATTCCCGACGAATCGCCGCTATTCATTACAGCAGTGACATTGAGCTGGGTTTTCAAAGTTATGGGATGACCTTCGGAGCGAAATGTTTGCACCAAATCGCGCACAGGAAGGGCTTTAAGCGGAAGTAGTGTTGCTATTTTCTTGCTTAATTCTGTGTATTGCTGAATAACATCCATGACAAATGTGTTTTACCAGGGTTCGAATGTGCGTTTTGCTATGGGGATTTTTTTTACCTTTTTGATGTTGGATACTATTTTATCCAAAACCGCTCTAAATTCCTTTTCATCGGGAACATCATCATAGAAAATATCTTCCATCACGTCTTCCATAGCCCAATTGTTGAGCCAATCTTCAATTAATTCGCGGCAAGCATCAAGAAAATCGTCGTCATTATCGCAATCGTAAGACATGATGCCAAACTGAAGGGTCAAATCATGATTAAATTCTTCTGCCGTGGTGATAATACCTTTGTAGGTTTCGGTGGATAAATCATCTGTATCCATAATAATTATCGTTTAAATTGTTTTACTTTAAGTGTCTGTTTTTAAGTATAAATAAATAAAAATAAAGGCTTCAAAGGCTGTTCGGCATGAAGCGGGTTTATTGTTTTTATCAAGGCAAAAATAAACAAAATTTACATATCACAAATTATTTTTTTAATTGAAAAAAGACCCACCTCGCGGGCAAGTCTTTTTTCAGTTATTAGTGTGAAGTTAAGTGGTTTAATTTATACGCTTTTCTTCATTTTTACGACCACATAAATGGTGTCGTTTTCTACAATTTGAATTTCAACAACCACTCTATCGTACAAAGCCAATTCAACAATGAGTGATGTTTTTTCAAAGTTTTTCGATTTCATTTTGGAAGTACCAAAATTATCGGTTGTAGCCTTGGCGCCGCCTTTTCCGCTTGGGTTGCCAATTCTCAGGCTTGCCCCCGGCAACACAGCGTGTGTATCTATATCCTCAACCTTAATACTTACAAAACCATAGTCGGGTGTATGTTCGAATTCTATTCCCCATAAAAGTTGATACTCATGTTGTGCACCTGCAGGCATGTTCTGCGAAGCATGTTCGATGTCGCCCCAAACCTTAGGAATCAGTTCGTCAATTGTTTTGCGCTTATCTGCAAGGTCGATTTGCGCATTTATTAAATCAGTCTTAGCATCCTGACGTTCATTGTTGGCCGAATTCAATTGGGCAAGCAATCCCACTACGTCAGATTTCTTAATATCCGTTAAAAGGGTTCCACCTGCAGCCACACGTGCGGTTTCGCCGTTTACGAAGTTATTTGCTGCTTGTATAATCTCTTCTTCGTTGTTCATTGACGGCAATTTTCCATCCAAAGTGAGCCCATACAAGCTTCTGGTGCTCGGCGTGAAACCGCTATCTTCGTCAATAATTTTGAAATCCACTAATTGCAAGCCGTGCGAAGCCTTGTTTTTTAGTTTAAAAATAATTTTACTATACGCACTCACCTTACCGTGAAATTCTTCTTCACATACATGCACTTCATTTCGAAGCGCAATAAAATCGGGAGTGTCTGAGTTGATCGCACTTGTGTTTTCATCAGAAACCGGGTTATCTGCCGGATCTACATGCGCAATTCGATCTTTTGTTTTGGTAAGAGTACCTACTCTACCATCGTCTGAATTAGGAATTTTCTTTGTGTTTCCCATAACATTTGAATTAAAAGTAAATAAATAGAACCTGAAATAATAGTCTATACGTGATAAATTTGGTTTAGTTACATTATATTGTATTTATTTATGGATAATATATTTTTAAACCTAAATTATCAGAATATAGAGGTACAAATATACTCATTATAATTATATGTGCAACAAAACAAGCAAAATATTTTTCGATAAATTGTTTTGTTGTAGAAATAGCAAAGGTTTTGAAATTTTTCTATCCTTAAAAAGGGGAAATACCAATGGCCGAAAAATTAAAATGTCGGTGGTTGGTGTTAACACAAATGGCCGAAAAATTAAAATGTCGGCGGTTGGTGTTAACACAAATGGCCGAAAAATTAAAATGTCGAGGGTTGGTGTTAACACAAATGGCCGAAAAATTAAAATGTCGAGGGTTGGTGTTAACACAAATGGCCGAAAAATTAAAATGTCGACGGTTGGTGGAAGAAGCCCCAAGCCCCAAATTTCAAATTCAAAGACCCAAGAATGCACACTTGATAGAGCGATTCATAATTCAAATGGTGGAGGAAGAAGCCCCAAGCCCCAAATTTCAAATTCAAAATTCAAAGACTACACGCTTGATAGAGTGATTAAAAATTCAAAAGGTGGGGGG
>JBAWXL010000103.1:0-14209 GCA_037144095.1 Bacteroidota bacterium | reverse complement strand
TTCGGGAACCTATTATGATACTCTTACGACAAGTATGGGATGTGATAGTATTATTACTACTAATCTAATGGTTGGAACAATTCAACAAGATACTATTAATCCAATAATTTGTCAGGGAGAAACATTCACCATTGGCACACATAATTATTCTATTTCGGGGACATATATAGATACCCTTGCCACTTCATTAGGTTGCGATAGCATACTTACAATTCATCTGACGGTTCAACAAAAGCAACAAGTTTCATTAAATCCTACAATATGTGTAGGAGATACATTTAATGTGGGCATTCATTACTATACAACAACAGGAGCTTATACTGATACCATTGTTACTGCTATTGGATGCGATAGCATTGTTCAAACTAATTTAATAGTCTATCCTATTCCTCCGACTCCTGTGATTTCTCAAATAGGAAATGTACTTACTTCTAATGCGATGGTAGGTAATCAATGGTATAATCAGTTTGGAATTATTGTTGGGGCAACAAATCAAACTTATACAGCAGCAATTGATGGAGATTATTATGATATTGTTACTTTAAATGGATGCATTTCGGATACTTCTAATATCAGGCATGTTATGATTTTTATTATTCATGTTGTAAATACTGGAGTGGAGGAAAATGAAAATAATAATGGAATCTCTATTTATCCTAATCCTGTTTCGGATGAATTGATTATTGAAGCTAAAGGGAATTGGGATAAAATTGAATTTGAGATTATGAATTCGATTGGGCAGGTTGTTTTTAAGGGAAATTTCGTTGAGGAAACGGTAGTTCAAACTAAGAATTTTGCTCAGGGGATGTATATGATTAAACTGGGGAATGGGGAGAGGTTTGAGTTTAAGAAGGTGGTGAAAAATTGATAAATATTTTGAGACTAAATCATAAGGAGTAAGATATATTTATTTTAACGCAGAGAACAGCAAAGAACAGCAAAGGACACGCAGAGAACCGCAGAGAGTAGCAAAGAACATGTGGAGAACCATGAAGTTATAGCTATAATCTTTATAACTTGGTGTTGCGAAGGGAAGTCGCAATGATTCTTTAAATCGGGGTTAGTATATTTATAAAATGAATCGAACTGAATGGTATATAAGAATTGATAATAGGGGGATGGGTATATTATTAAGGCTTTTTACGAGCCAAATGGAAACCCAAACATCCTGATTTTAAAATAATACCGGCAAATTATTTTCTTATGGTATTTAGGATATTGTAAAAAATTGTAACTTTGCTTCAAAATAAAAAGTTTTGAAAGATATTTTATATAGTGAGAAATCGGTGAAACAGCTAAAGAAGATTGCTAAAAGCGATAAAAAGAATGCTGCAATGATTATCAATGCTATTGAGAAGTATGCGTTTAACCCAACAGAAGGTTCAGATGTGGAAATATTAAAGGGTTCGTTTGAATAATTCAAACGCATAAGGGTTGGAAGTTACAGGATTATTTTTGATGAAGATAATAAAGTGATTTATATTTATGAAATAAAACATTGACAGGAGGCTTATAAATGATTAAACAACAAATTATAAAACAGGAAAACAAACCCATCGCTATCATACTGGATTATCAGGAGTATTTGCGATTAAAAGAAGTAGAAGAGGATAAATTTGATTATTTTTTGGCTCTTCAAACAAAGTTGGGTAATAAAAAATGGACTAAGCATCAGGATTTAAAAAAGGAATTGGGATTATAATTGCAAAATTCGGAATCGGAATTTTTGCAAAAAGATTAATTGTGTAGAAGGGTGATTTTTAAACGCAGAGTGTCGAAAAGAGCCGCAAAGAGTAAGGAGAGAGCTGTGAAGAATGCGCGGAGAGTTGTAGAAATTAGGAAAGTATTGTCTGTTGAGAAGGAAAGGCAATAGTGATGAGGATTTTATAAAGGTTCGAATATCAATAAAATGAATCGAACTGAATTGTATATAATAATTGATAATAGGGCGATGTGTGTTCGGAATCATATCCTATTCTGATTCCCAACTGAAGTGGAACCACAATTCTTACTTCGCTGCTTAGGTCAATTCCGGCAGTTTTATAGGATGTGGATGTTGAAGATATTCGATTTTCGACATAATCTGCAAATAGTTTAGCTTGAAATCGTTTGATGTAAAACCATGTAGTGAGGCTCCAATCGGGATAGAACAGGGGCATGACATAACTAGCTGAGAGGAGATAGGCTTGATTGCCATATAGTTGTGTGAAGCCTCCCCGTGGATAGGGAATGATGGAGGAAAAAGCAAAATCGGCTGTTTTGCGTTGCTGATAGGCGCCATAGAGATTTAGGCTATGATGATGAAAAACAGAGGGGAAATAGAAGCTTGCCTGAGCTGAAAATATGTTTCCGGCTTTAAATCCATTGAAAGGAGTGTGTTTGTAGTTCAATTGTAATTGTTGAGCGAAGCGTGGTTCGATGTCGCGATAGGACATTTTGCGCTGGTTGTATAAAAATAACTGATATTCGAGGGTTTGCAGATTGCCATTAGGGAAGCTATCAGGGGCATATTGCCCTTTATCATATATCAGATAAGATGTTTGCAGTTTAGGATTCAATCCAAATGAATACGCCCCTTCTGTGAACTGCCAATTGATTTGTGTTGCGGCTTTAATGCTCAGATTGTTCCATGAATATTGAGGATGAAGCGTGCTGAGTGGATTGTATGCCAGGGGTTGGGAGAAATCGACCTGGAGATCGAGTTCGGGATACCAGCCTTTGTAGGCGTATTGCAAAGAGTAAATGCCTTTGTTTTCGACGGTGGGAAGGAGATAATTCAGACTTAAAAAAGATGTGCTCAGGAGGTTTTGTGAGAACAAGGAAGCCCCCGGTTTGAGGGTTTGATTGCTGACATCAATGGAAAGCCCGGGAGCCCATGAATGGATGTTGAAAAGATGGGTTGTTTTGCTATATTTTTTTATAGTATAGACCGAATCGGGGGTGGAAAGGGTGTCGATATTAAATTGCTCTTCTTTCGCAAATGCATGATAGACAGGGATGTAATTCTTTTGATAGGTTTCAAATGATTTCCAGTTGGCGGGGGCTAAGTCTATTTCTGCTAAACGAAATCCATCGGCAGTGTAATCGGAAAAAAGGAGTTTGTTTCGCTTTATATCCACAAAGGGATTCATGGCACAATACTTCGATTGGGTTATTTTATATATTTTTTTTGTGATGGTGTCGAGCGCAAAAATGTCGCCTGAGGCATCCATGTTGGAAGCAAACAAGATGAATTTATCGTAAAATGTGGGGTTTGCTTTATCGTAAAAGTCGACTTCGGAAAGCCTTTGAATGGAATTGTTGGCAATGTCCCATTTAAAAATGGCTTTCCCGGAATTGGTAAGCATGACAAAGCATATTTTTTCGTCGTTTCCTGACCAGGAAGGAGAAAAAAGCTCGAGGGTGTCGCCAAGACTGATTTTTTGAATGAGATTACCATTGTCGGTGTTTAAGACACAAATGTTGTGACTGCCAGAAGGAAGGGCTTCGACACATGCTACTTTGGTGGCATCGTGGGAAAGAGCAGGGGAATGATAATAGGATTTTCGACCGAGTTGTTTGATACGAATTGTTTTGGCATCATAGACTTTTAGCACTGACCAACTTTGGTTGTCCCAACGAGGAGAGAAGGTTCGTTGAGACCAGCAAATTTTATTGTTTTGGGCGGTTAAACTTTCGAAATAGGTGTAGCCGGGAGTGATTAGCTTCTTTATTTTACCTTTTGGATTGATGGTGACAATGCGTTCGATATCATCAATACATCTTAGACTTGCTACTAACAAGGTGTCGTGGATGTAGCCTCCGCAAATATAGGACGAATAGTTGCGGGCTTTTAGAGGTGTAAGATATGTATATGGGGAATTAACTGACTTTTGGGCATCTTGTTTTTCCCAATTTAATTTTAAATCGTTTAAAGCCGTTTTATAGAATTTGTTTTTCCACATTCCTGTTTGGCGATGAATGGCTGATGTGAAAGGAAATATTGAAAAAGGATAATATGCCACGGCTTTGAAGGTTTTTTCCCATAATTGATCGCCATAATTCTGGCGGCCCCAACCGACCAGATGATATCCAAGGGCATAACTGTCGGGCACGAAATCGCGATAGGACCCAAAGGATGCTTTTGCAAAGGAATATATTCCTTTATCTTCGAGTTGCGCTTTAAGTTTAGCCACGAAATAGGGGTCTCTACCTCTGCCTGAATTGGAGAGAACTGTTTCGGTGACCACTGCATCGCCCTCGGCAAGCCAAGGAGGAATGAAAATTCCTTGTACTAAAGAAATTATTTGCTGGCCAAAGAGATAGCTGGCAAAATGGGTGAATCCGGTGTTGAGTTTTTCGATTTGAACCACATGACGAAACTCGTGGACGACCAATTGTTTCATCCACAGTTGGGGGTAGCTGACGGGGGAACTAAATGAGTAGAACTCGATGCGTTTTGGCGCCCAGGCAACCATTGCATTGGGGTAGGAGGTTTGGGTGTGGAGTAGAAGGCTTATTTTTCGGGGCGAAATATTAAAAGCCTGAGAAATGTTTTTTTTACTTTTCCCTAATAAATTAGCTATCAATTGGGCATCAATGGCGTTTTGCGATGGAAATACGATTTGAAAGTCGTCGGTTTTGATTTGATTCCACTTAATAGATGCAGCATCCTGACCTGTGGTGAAATATTGGGCAGAAACATTATTGCTCAGTAATATGCAAAACGACAAAATGAAAGCAAATCTACTGTTCACTTTGCATTAGATTAGGAATGCTATCTTGTTTTAGGAGGCTATCTGTTGGATATATTACCTGATAGGTAATTGGAACAACACCATGCCCTAACATGTCAATTTCTTTTGCGGCAACATATGAAAGATCGACGATGTTTTTGTTTTTTCGACGACAGCGGTCGTTTATTATGACTTCTACTTGTTTGTTGTTGAGCGTATTGGTTACTTTTATTTTGGTGTTGAATGGCAAATTGGCATGAGCTGCGGTGAATGATTTATTTGAGAACTTTTGGCCTGAAGCTGTTTTTCGTCCCTGAAACTTTCTGCCATAATAGGTGGCTTTTCCGTAAATTAAAGAGTCGGTGGGTTTAATGCTATCCTGAGAAAATGCAGCAAAATGCTGCAATCCAATTAATAGGAAGAAGATTAAAGTTTTGATTGTATTCATCTTATTGTATAACATTTTCATTCCCGAAATGTTCTGAACCTATTAGTCGGAGAGTATCACGATTTCGACTCTTCGGTTTTTTGCGGATTGTTCAGCGTTCGCGGGGTGGGGGAAAAGCATCTTTTTGTTTGACATTCCTTTGTAGGTAAGTCGAGATTTTTCGATGCCTTTGCTTACCAGAAAATCAGCCACTGCTTTGGCACGATTGATTGATAATTCCATAAAGTCGTTCACACTTAAACCGGGCCCATTTATATGTCCCTGGATTTCTATTTTTACGGAAGGATTATCTGCCAGGCTTTTATATAAATTATTCAGGGCAGGAAGTGATTCTTTGATGATTTCGGCAGAGTTGGAAATAAAGTAGATGTTTTCGATAACAAGGTTTTTCCCTTTTCTGATTTTATCGAGTGAAATGTTGAGAACTTTTAGTTGACTTACATCTGTTTCAGTTAGTTCGGTTAGAGACGACATATATCCATTTGATGAAACTTCGATGGAATATTTCTGCTTAGAATTAAGGGTGTAGTAACAACTAGAAGTATTTGTGAATTCTTTAATGAGGTTTGAATCTTGTTTGATTCGAATATTTGCATTCAATAACTCAGAGGTTTCTCTGTCTGTTATATTTAAATTTATTGGAAAAGTTGCTGTTTTTTTTAGCTTTTCAGGTTCTGTTTTTTTAGTGATTTTGTCTTTTTTGATGGGTTTTAAAGGCGCTTTATTGGTACTATTCAATAAATTAATATGTATATAATGTCCTTTTCCGTTAGGGTAGACATTATCGACAACCAAGTAGTATATATCATTTTTGTGAGCCCATAGATGTTTACTATAATAATCGCCAATGCCTGAATGCACATAATCTGATTTTCCTTTGGGGGAAATGCCTGTTAAGCCATTGACTGTAGTATCTACACGAGAAATATTGTTTCGAATTGGTTTTATTTTCTTATCTCTTATGTCTTTACAGAAGTTTTTATCGGTATATTTAAAAAGAATAAAATCATAATCGTTGTGCTTATCAATAGGAATAATATCGAATTTTAGGTTTCCTGTCTTCTGAACAGTAAAAGTGTACCAAACGGTATTATGTTCTTTTTCGAAATAATATTTATCAACTTTTTTTCCGGAAATTTCCATAGTATTACCATACCCTATAGGTGGAGTTGTGGGGCCATTTATGCTGTCAAACAATTGAATGGCATTTTCACAATCGGCATTTTCGGGTTTAATAAGGATGTTTTTTTGAGCGAAAAGTGTAATGGAAATTACCATCATTATAAGAAGAGAACAAAATCGATTCATTTTAGACTTGAAATTTTATTGAACAGGAATTATTTGAGAAATAACGCTTTTTTTGTTGAAATAGTATTTAGCTTGTTGTCTTTCACTATGACATTGTAAGTTGTATTCGTGTCACTTGTAGGTTTCCAAATGAAAAGGTTTTCTCCTTTTTGAAGATCGAAAGACTTTAGCGTTCTTCCGACATTATCCACTATTTGAATATTCCCTTCAGATGAAGAGGTGTATTGAATTTTAAAAAAGGAATTGCTTGGGTTTGGTGAGATTTTTAAATTGTCCTGTTTGGCTCCTTTTACTTCATTGATAGCAACATGTTCGGGGATCCCAACGCCAAAAGTGTATTCGCCGGCTTTAATGGAATCAACCATAATTAAACCTGAGGAACTTCCTACTCTTGTATATGCAATTTGATGCCAGTCGTCGGCAGCGTTCCTGCGATAGAGCATCAGTAATGAATCAATAGAGGAGGTTGTGGTTAATAATCCCAATTCCTGCACATCACTTGCTCTGCTGAAACTGAATCTTCCTTTGGCAACAAAGCCAGCAGGAATAATTCCATCTATTTTCCAATATCTTCTGTCGTGGATTCTTTTGATATTGACATTCCCTTGTTTAAGAGGATCCGGAGCTACCCAATTATGCTCGACTCTTAAAAAAACTGAATCAGCAATATTATTAACAATTAAGCTAAAATATGTATTAGTAAATGTGTATGTTCCTGAATTGTGAATTGACATATCATAATCTGTAATTGCATCATTTACTTTGTCATGATAATCCATCATTGCTATTGAGGGGATAAAAGGCAAATGGCAAACTTTTGAACCATATTCACCTGAGAAATTAATGGTATCGGAGAATTGATTCCAATTGGTATTCATAAAAGTAAGTTCAAGTTTGTTTGAATTTGCAAAATTGGGTGTGTGCATTTTCTTTTGTTTTACATATACAATGTAATCACTATTAGAGCCATTTGGATAAGGAGCAAATGAATCAATTGAGAAATGAGGGAAGCCCGGAGCATAAACCCATGCCTCGAAAAAGTCATTCAAATTCATGCCTGAACTTACGGACAAAACGTTTTTAAGTTGCTGTGTATTTATATTCTTAAACGAAAACGAGTCTAAAACATGCTTGACGGAAGGAAACAACAAACTGTCGCCCATATAGTTTCTAAGGGTATGAATGACATCAACACCCTTATGATAAACAGTTGTTCCATAAGTGTATTCATGTGGAACTCCATAAACTGCACGGTAACCAGCATCATCAATATGAGCTTTTTCTAAAACAGACTTATGATTATTATTCACGTTTGTCTTATAAGTATCCACTCCATATATTCCCTGAGTGTAAAAGTTTTCGCAAAAGGAAGCCCAACCTTCATTAATCCACATATCACCTTCTGTTTCACATGTAATCAAATCGCCGAACCAGTGGTGAGACAATTCATGCGCATATAAGGACTCATAAGAAAGATCGCCTGTTATGGCAAAAGCAGGATAGGAGATATTTGTTGCATGTTCCATAGCACCTCCATTAAAAGGTACACTTACATATCCTACTCTATCCCATTTAAAAGGGCCAAAACTGCTTTCATAGATGTGAAGTATGCTTTTTAGATTCACAAATGAGTTTATTGCTTTTAATGAATCGCTTGAGTTTACATATAACTTGATAGGAATAGGTCCATTGACACTATTGAATATGTCAGCAAGTTCGACATAGTTGGAAACGGCAACTGAAGCCAAATAAGATGGAATTTCCTGATGTAACTTCCAATGCCATACTTTTTTTGAGTTAGGTAAGGTGTTTACATCTATTAAATTACCTCCACAAACAGCCATGTTGTCAGTTGATGTAGTTATGTATGTGTCAAAATATGCCTTTTCAGTGAATTCATCCACACAAGGGAACCAAACCCTTCCATAACAATGCGGATCAGCTTGAAATCCAACTCCTAAATTATATGCAGTATTGCTTTGAAAATAAAAACCTCCCCAACCGGAAGAATCAATTACAGGATTTCCATGATAATACACTTTCACAGAAAAAGTATCGCTCAATAAAGGTGTAAATGATAAATGAAATCTAATCAATGTATCATTATATGAAAAGTTATTGTATGATTGCTCATTTATACTAACAGAATCGATATTCAATTTTAATAAATACAAACTAAAACTATTCAAATTGACCATTTTGGGCTGAATACTTGTAGAAGTATATCCAGAGATACTTCCTGAAGTTACATCTGAGATATCTAAATGAATATCATAATGTTTAACATCAATAGAATCGCTAATGCTTTGAGCTTTAGTTATATTTAAAATTAAAAACAGGATAAATCCACAAATTAAATAACGCATTTTATTCTTCATTTTTATTTAAATTATCAGACAAAGATATAGATATTCTTCAATTTGAGGTTTGTTTCTTCGAACAATTCGCTTTTTTACATAGCTTAGGATAAAATTATTCTCATTGATATTCTGTGCTTTAATGCAAATATGCAAATTATTTAGTTGCAGTGTAAAACTAATGCATACATTTGTGCATTCGAATACTTGTATAAATCTTTAAGTGATGAGTAAACTATTAAATATATCAGAACCCTTTTCAATTGCACTTCACAGTCTGGTGTTGATTGCAAGTCAGGAAAAATTAATCACCATATCTGAGATTTCAGATATTACGAAAGCTTCAAAAAACCATATTGCTAAAATAATGCAGTTGCTGGCAAAACATAATTTCTTAAAGTCATTCAGGGGTCCATCGGGAGGGTTTGAACTTGGAAAAAAAGCCGAAGAAATTAAGTTAATGGATATTTATCAGATAACTGACGGCGTTATTTCTACTTATTCTTGTGATTTACATCAAAAAGGATGCAGCCGGATTAATTGTGTTTTCGGAGGGCTCCAGGAAAAGTTTGCGGTTGAATTCAGTGAATATCTTAATAATAATACTATTTACGATTTAATAATAAAAAAATGAAAAGAACAATAATTAAAATTGACGAAGACAAATGCACAGGATGTGGATTATGTATAATAGGTTGCCACGAAGGTGCATTACAGCTTATTGATGGAAAAGCAAGAATGATAAGTGAACTGTATTGCGATGGTCTGGGAGCATGTATTGGAGATTGCCCAGAAGAAGCAATTGAATTAGAGGAAAGAGAAGCAGAGCCTTATGATGAAATTAAAACTATTGAGCGCATGGTTGAAAAAGGTGAAGCGACCATTGTTGCTCATATAAATCACCTGATTGATCACAGTCAGGATGAATTTGTAGAACAAGCATTACATTATCTAAAAACAAATAATATTCAAATAAATATACATAAAATGACAATTCAAGAAAAACACGAACATTCAAGTGAAGGTTTTTGCGGTTGCCCTGGTTCGGCGACACAAGACTTCAGAGAAACAAAAAAAGAAACTACAACTGATGGAAACTTTTCAGCTCCATCGCAACTTCAACAATGGCCCGTTCAATTACATTTATTGAATCCTATGGCTCCCTATTTTCAAAATGCAGATGTACTGCTTGCTGCTGATTGTTGTGCATTTTCAGTAGGCGATTTTCATAATAAGTTTATGAAAGGTAAGAGCATTGCAATTGCCTGTCCTAAACTTGATTCGAACATGGAAATATATGTTGAAAAGATAGCTGCAATGATAGATCAGGCTAAAATAAATACACTTCAAGTGGTAATTATGGAAGTCCCTTGCTGTGGTGGTTTATTGCAAATTGCAAAACAAGCCACCCAGAAAGCAAGCAGGAAGATTCCTTTAAAATTAACTGTTATCAGCCTTCAGGGTGAAACTATTCAGGAAGATTGGGTATAAACTTTAAAAATAAAAAGATGAATACAAGGAAATTATGGATTGGATTTATTGCCGTTATGGTAATTTGTTTTTCGGTGTTAGGCTATTTTGGGTATGAAATATATTTACAAAAACCACCAATACCCATGAAAGTTGTAACTGCAAGTGGGGAACAGATATTCACCCAACAGGAAATCATGGACGGTCAAAGTGTTTGGCAATCTATCGGTGGACAGGAAATGGGAACCGTTTGGGGACATGGTGCTTATGTTGCTCCAGACTGGTCGGCAGATTGGCTTCATCGCGAAGCAGTTTTTATTTTAAATGAACTTGCTCTTAAAAACGACTCGACAACCTATGATAAAGCTAGTCCTGAAAGACAAGCTTATTTAAAATCTCTATTGCAAAAAGACTTACGCAGCAATTCGTATGATGAATCAACAAAAACATTAAAAGTTTCTGATTTCCGTGCAATTGCAATTAAAGCAAACATGGAATATTACAAAGGATTGTTTACTAACAGCAAAGAGCTTGAAAAAACAAGACTTGCTTATGCTATTCCAGAAAACACTATTAAAGATGAGGCAAGCATGCGAAAAATGAATGCTTTTTTCTTTTGGACGGCTTGGGCATGTGTTACTGAGAGACCAGGGAAAGAAATTACCTACACCAGCAATTGGCCTGGAGATGATTTAGTTGGTAATCATCCTACCGGAAAACATTTATTCTGGACCATGTTCAGCATTGTTATGCTATTGCTTGGAATAGGTTTACTTGGATTTTACTATGCAAGAAGTAAGAATTTATCAACAGACGTCGAGCCTTATCCTGAAAAAGATCCTTTGATTAACCTAAAGGCAACCCCTTCAATGAAAGCTACTCTAAAGTATTTCTGGATAGTATCCGGTTTAATTCTTTTGCAAGTCATTGTTGGTATTATTACAGCTCATTATGGTGTGGAAGGAAATGGCTTCTATGGTTTAAAATTAGATTCTATCATACCTTATACTATTTCGCGAACCTGGCATGTGCAATTAGCAATTTTCTGGATTGCTACAGCTTGGTTAGCCACAGGGTTGTTTATAGCTCCTGCTGTTTCGGGTGTGGAACCAAAATATCAAAAACTTGGGGTCAATATTCTGTTTGGCGCTCTGTTAATTGTAGTTTTAGGATCAATGGCAGGAGAATGGTTAGGTGTGATGCAAAAATTAGGTTTAATACAGAATTTCTATTTCGGACATCAGGGATACGAATATGTTGACTTAGGCAGATTCTGGCAGATCCTTTTATTTGGTGGTTTACTCATTTGGTTATTCTTAATGATTAGGGCATTATTACCTGCATTGAAAGTTAAATCAGACAGCCGTCAATTACTAATTCTATTTACAATATCCTCTATAGCTATTGCTGCTTTTTACGGAGCCGGTTTAATGTACGGTCGTCAGGCGCATTTATCAGTAGCAGAATATTGGAGATGGTGGGTTGTTCATTTATGGGTAGAAGGTTTCTTTGAAGTTTTTGCCACAACGGTTATAGCTTTCGTATTGGTAAAACTTGGTTTGTTGAATATCAAACGTGCAACCATAGGTTCGTTGTTTGCAACCATTATATATTTGTTAGGCGGAATTATTGGCACTTTCCATCATTTATATTTTTCAGGGACGCCCATGTCAATAATTGCCTTAGGTGCTTCCTTTAGTGCTTTAGAGGTTGTGCCATTGGTTTTAATGGGATTTGAAGCTTGGCACAATTACCAACTAACCAAAACCACCGAATGGATTAAGAAATACAAATGGGCAATTTATTGCTTTATTGCTGTAGCTTTTTGGAACTTAGTAGGAGCAGGAATATTTGGATTTTTAATTAATCCACCCATCGCATTGTATTATATGCAAGGTTTAAATACAACTCCACTTCACGGACATGCAGCACTATTCGGTGTTTATGGAATGTTAGGTATCGGATTGATGTTATTCTCCCTGCGTGGCATGACTGTTACAAGAGAATGGAATGATAAGGTTCTGAAATTCTCCTTCTGGTGTTTCCAAATCGGAATGACTTTAATGTTACTTTTCAGTTTGTTGCCTGTTGGGATTTTGCAGACCATTGCTTCTGTCGATCATGGTATTTGGTATGCCCGTTCAATGGAATTTATGCAAAGCCCAACCATGCAAACCTTGCGTTGGCTGAGAGTATTTGGTGATACTATTTTCGCTCTTGGAAGTGTAGGATTGGTATATTTCGTCATCGGATTAAAGACTGGTTGGTCACTAAAGAAATAATTTTGATAATTACCTACAGTTGACCTATAAATTAAACCTAAACCTAACAGGTTTCAAAAACCTGTTAGGTTTTTACCTACCCTATCACTGCAGATGCAAAGCAAACGAATAGCTACCGAAAAAGCCACCGTCAAAGCCATGATTGAGATTTATTGCAAATCGAATCATAGGCAAAATACAACCTGCGACGATTGCGTTTTGCTCATTGAATATGCTTTGGTGAGGACAGATAAATGCAAGTATGGCAACAATAAACCTGCCTGTAAAGTTTGCTCAACGCATTGCTACAACAAAGAAAACAGAACAAAAATAAAAGAGATTATGAGGTTTTCTGGACCAAGGATGATTTTCAGGCACCCCATACTTTCTATAAGGCATTTATTAAGTACTTAAAGTACTTCGAGTGCCTAAAATACTTAAAGTTAAAAGAATTATAAAATTACAAAACATGGAAAATAAATCATTTGAAACAGCAAAGGTGTTTAACTTTGCTAAGGAAGTTAGTTATTCCGACAATGGAATAGTAAGTAAAAGAGTGCTGGAAAAGAAAACCGGAAACATCTCCTTGTTTTCTTTCGATAAAGGACAATCGCTGAGCGAACACACTGCCCCTTTCGATGCCATGATACAGGTGTTGGAAGGCAAAGCCGAAATCATCATCAACAAAGTCCCTTACGAAGTAATGGCAGGCGAAAGCATCATTATGCCGGCTAATGTGCCTCACGCCGTGAACGCTTTGGAGCAATTTAAGATGCTGCTGAGTATGATAAAAGACTGAAGACTATTAGACTGAAGGCTGAAGGAAAACAAAAAACGAAATCTTTCATTGCTTTCCTTCAGCCTAAAAGCCTTCAACCTAAATTCCCATGAAAATCACTTCTTCAACATCTGCACCGAAGATACCCTATCAATTCGATGCCTATAAACTATTTTCGGGCGAAAAGACCGAACTTATTGAACTCTGCCTGAAACCCGGCGAAAAACAAATTGCCCATAAAAACCCCGTCCTGGTTTATTTTTATATAGTTCAGGGCAGTGGCATACTGCAAGTCGAAAACGAATTTTATTCTGTATCAAAATCATCTTGCATTGAGGTGGAAGCTGATATTGAGAGAGGATGGGAGAACACAGGTGAAGAGGAATTAAGAATCTTGGTGGTGAAGATTTTCTAAGAAATCTTATTGACAGAGTGTAATATTTTTATTGATAGGACAATTAAAAATCAACTTATTTTCAAAGCCGAATTGAAATTCGTCATAGCTTCATTTTAGTATAGAATGCTTAATGGAGTTTATAAATAATTTCCAATACCAAGTTTGATTATATCATTAGCTTAGAAAACAGTTTAATAGATAAAAAACCAAAAGATTTTCCGAATACTAATAGGTTTTAATTGCATTAATCTACTGAAAAATTATCATAACAAATAATTATACATTTAATATTGATAAAAATCAATAATAAATGTAGATATAATAAATATATTAGCTAAGCAAGGATATTTATTTGATTACATTATTGGTAATTAGAAAAAAATAAATTTTCCGTGTGTTGTGAACGTTGCGGTATAACGGAAAATAAATTTTCCGTGTGTTGTGAACGTTGCGGTATAACGGAAAATAAATTTTC